>JAAZHF010000260.1 GCA_012510865.1 Gammaproteobacteria bacterium | reverse complement strand
GATGCAGGACGCCAGGGCGGGATCGCTAGAACGGCAGCTTCAGCTCCGGATCCACCGCCAGGATCTGCTCGCGGAAGTCGCGCAGGATGCGCCCCAGCGCTTCCTCGGAGTCGGCGTCGAAGCGCAGCACCAGCACCGGCGTGGTGTTGGACGCGCGCACCAGGCCCCAGCCATCGTTCCAGTCCACGCGCAGGCCGTCGATGGTCGAGGGGCGCGCGCCGCTCCCGAACGTCGCCTGCCCGACGAAGCGCTCGACGAAGGCGTGCGGGTCGCCGCCGGGTGCGTCGACCTTGATCTCCGGCGTTGCGACGCCCGTGGGCAGCCCCGCCAGCACCTCGCCCGGCGGCTCGGGGCGCGCGGCCAGGATCTCGAGCAGGCGCGCGGCGGCGTAGATGCCGTCGTCGAAGCCGTACCAGCGCTCGCCGAAGAAGAAGTGGCCGCTCATCTCGCCGGCCAGCTCCGCCTCGGTCTCGCGCATCTTGGCCTTGATCAGCGAGTGCCCGGTCTTCCACATCAGCGGGCTGCCGCCGTGGCGCAGGATGTGGCCCTGCAGGCGGCCGGTGCACTTCACGTCGTACACGATCACCGCGCCGGGATTGCGCTCGAGCACGTCGGCCGCGAACAGCATGAGCAGGCGGTCGGGGAAGATGTTCTCGCCGTCCCTGGTGACCACGCCCAGGCGGTCGCCGTCGCCGTCGAAGGCGATGCCGAGGTCGGCGTCGAAGCGCTTCACCATGTCCACCAGGTCGGCGAGGTTGTGCGGCTCGCTCGGGTCCGGATGGTGGTTGGGGAAGGTGCCGTCGATCTCGCAGAACAGCGGCTCGACCGTGGCGCCGATGGCCTCGAGCACGCGCGGGCCGATCACGCCGGCCACGCCGTTGCCGGCGTCGACCACCACCTTCAGCGCACGGTCCACCTGCACGTCGGACGCGATGCGTTCGACGTAGTCGTCGGCGATGTCGCGCTCGGTCACTCCACCCGGCGCGGGCGCGACGTGCAGCCGGCCCTCGGCGATCCGCGCATACAGGTCGGTGATGGCGTCGCCCGACAGCGTCTCGCCCCCGACGACGATCTTGAAGCCGTTGTAGTCGGGCGGGTTGTGGCTGCCGGTCACGGACACGCAGCAGCCGGTGCGCAGGTGGTAGGCGCCGAAATAGACCACCGGCGTGGGCACCATGCCGATGTCGATCACGTCGCGCCCGGCCTTGCGCAGGCCGGCGGTCAGGCCGGCGACCATGTCCGGTCCGGAGAGGCGGCCGTCGCGGCCGACCACGATGTCCTTCAGCCCCTGGTCGTGCATCAGCGAGCCGATCGCGTGGCCGATCAGCTCGGCGATGCCGGCGTCCAGCGTCTGGCCGACGATGCCGCGGATGTCGTAGGCGCGGAAGATGCCCGGGTCGATCGCCACCGGGGGCACCACCGGCGCCTCGCGCACCGCGGGCGCGCCGGCCTTCGCCGGCTCCGCGTCGGCGGGCTCGCGCTCCAGCGCCTGCTCGAGCGTCGGTGCGTCGCCGGCGTCCTCGTCCACCGGGCTTCCGACCAGGGTCGGCAGTCGCGCGAGCACGTAGCCAACCAGCATCAGCACGAGCGCGGCCACGAACGACGGCAGCACGCCGAGCCCGAACAGCGCCGGCGGACGCGCCGGAACGCCGGCGGCCACGCGCAGGCGGGTCCCGTCGATGGGCGCGGCCATGCGCTCGGCCGATTCCGCGTAGGCCTCGTCGCCGCGCGCGGCCAGTGTGAACCCGCCCTGGCGCAGCGCGAGGTAGCTCGAGCCCGGAACGTCCACCGCGTCCAGGCTCGCGGTCACCCGCGACAGCGGCAGGCGCACGTAGGCGATGCCCACGACCTCGTCGCCCACGCGCGCCGGCGCAGCGAGCGCGAGCCGCGGGCCGTCGCCGTCGCGGACCACGCCGAGCACCGGCTTGCCCTCGATGATCGCCGCCTCGGCCACGGCCAGGCGCCCGTAGCCCGCGGTGGCGACCGAGGCGTAGGCCGCGGCGAGGTCCGGCGGATGCACGACGGCTTCTTCCGCGCCGGGCCAATCGCGTCCCAGCGCGGCGCCGGCGGCCGCGAGGTCGCCGGCGGCCAGCGCATCGCGCACCGGCGCCGAGCCGACGCGCTCGCCCAGCCGCTGCAGCTCGCCGCGCAGCGAGGCCGACGCCGCCTGCGCCACCGCGTCGCGCTGGCTTGCGAGCTGGTCGCGCCTGCCGGCGTCCTGCATCTGCCGCCAGCCCGTCCAGGCCAGCCACACCGCGAGCAGCAGCGCGATCGCGGCCAGCACCAGCAGCCATGGCCGCAGCTGCGCGACCGCGCTGCGCGTCTTGTTCGATGCCTTCAGGTCCATGCCGTTCCGTCCCCCTTCAGCGCGTGCCCGTGTGGCCGAAGCCCCCCGCGCCCCGCGCGCTGTGTTCGAAAGTATCCACTACCCGCAGCCCGGCGCGCACGACGGGCAGCAGCACCAGCTGCGCGATGCGGTCGCCGGGCTGCACCACGTAGGCCTCGCGCGACCGGTTCCACAGGCTGACCATCAGCGGCCCCTGGTAGTCGGCGTCGATCAGCCCGGTGCCGTTGCCCAGCACCAGGCCATGGCGATGCCCCAGCCCCGAGCGCGGCAGCACCATCGCACACAGCCCGGTGTCGGCGATGTGGATGGCGATGCCGCTGGGCACCAGCGCGGTGTCGCCCGGGGCGAGTGCGAGCGGCGCGTCGATCGCCGCGCGCAGGTCGAGCCCGGCGCTGCCGTCGGTGGCGTAGGCCGGGAGCGGCCACTCGCCGCCGATGCGCGGGTCGAGGATCTTCAGGTCCAGCGTGTGCTGCATGGGCGGCGTCGGTCCTTGCTGCGTGGTCACCGGGGGCGCTGCAGGCGCTCGGCGACGATGTCCAGCAGCGCCCCGGCGAGTTCGGTCTTCGGCGCGGGGCCGAGCACCCGCGCTCCGTCGGCGCTGAACACGTGGAGGGTGTTGTCGTCCGCGCCGAAGCCGCTGCCGGCGACGCCGACCAGGTTGGCGGCGATCAGGTCCAGGCGCTTGCGCGCGAGCTTGTCGCGGGCGTTGGCCTCGAGGTCGCCGGTCTCGGCGGCGAAGCCGACCACGAGGCGCGGCCGGCGTGCGTGCGCCGCCACGCCGGCAAGGATGTCGGCGGTGCGCACCAGCTCCAGCACCAGGCCATCCCCGCCGGCGCGCTTCTTGATCTTCGCCGTGGCCGGGCGGGCCGGCGTGAAGTCCGCGACCGCGGCCGCGCCGATGTAGACGTCCGCGGGCAGCGCGGCTTCGACCACGGCCTGCATCTGCGCCGCCGAGCGCACGTCGACGCGCTCGACGCCGGGCGGCGTGTCCAGCGCGACGGGGCCCGCGACCAGCACCGTCGCGGCGCCGGGCGCGGCGGCGGCGGCGGCGATCGCGAAGCCCATCTTCCCGCTGCTGCGGTTGCCGATGAAGCGCACCGGGTCGATGTCCTCGAAGGTCGGCCCGGCGGTGACCAGCACCCGCAGCCCGTCCAGCGACCGGCCGCTCATGCCCTGGCGGCCGCGAGCGCGGCGACGATGTCCAGCGGCTCGGCCATCCGCCCGGGTCCCGACTCGCCCTCGGCCAGCGGACCGTCGGCCGGGCCGACCACGAGCGCGCCGCGCTCGCGCAGCAGGGCCATGTTGGCCCGGGTGGCCGGGTGCAGCCACATGCGGTGGTTCATCGCCGGCGCCAGGGCCAGCGGCGCCGTGGTCGCGAGGCACAGGGTGGTGACGAGGTCGTCGGCGAAGCCATGGGCCAGCCTGGCGAGGGTGTTGGCGGTGGCCGGCGCCACCAGCACGCGGGTGGCCCAGCGCGCGAGCTCGATGTGGCCCATCGCCGCCTCCGCCGCCGGATCCCAGAGCGAGCAGCGGACGGGTTCGCCCGACAGGGCCTGGAAGGTGGGGGCGCCGACGAAGCGGGTCGCGCTTCCGGTCATCGCCACCCGCACCGCGGCGCCGGCCTCGCGCAGGCGCCGCACCAGGTCGGCGGACTTGTACGCCGCGATCCCGCCGCACACGCAGAGCAGGATGCGCTCGCCTTCGAGTTGGCTGTCCGCCCTGGCCATTCGCGCTCGGAGTGCCCCGACCCGGTGAAGGTCGGACAGCTTACCCGAACAGCGGGCGTGGGCCGGCGGCGGCGGCGCCGGCGATCGCGTGCAATGACCCCACGTCGGCGGCCGGCGCAGGCATCCCCCCGCAGTACGCCGCGCGGCTTCCCCTGCCGCGCCGCGCCGGCGGCCGACGTCCTTCCCACCGGAGAGCGCCCATGCACATCCGCGACTGGCCCAGCGGCGAACGACCGCGCGAGAAGCTGCTGGCCCGCGGCGCCGCCGTGCTTTCGGACGCCGAGCTCCTGGCGCTGTTCCTCGGGTCGGGCGTGCGCGGCCTCGACGCCGTCGCCACCGCCCGCCGCCTGCTTGCCGCCCACGGCCCGCTCCGGCGCCTTCTCGACCGGCCGCCGCCGGAGCTGGTCAGGCTGCCCGGCCTCGGCCCCGCCAGCGCCTGCCAGCTGTCCGCGGCGCTGGAGCTCGCCAGCCGCCACCTCGCGGCGGCGCTGGAGCGCGGCGAGGCGCTCACCGACCCGCACGCCGCGGGCCGCTATTTCGCGCAGCGCCTGCGCGGGCATCCCAGCGAGGTCTTCGCGGCCCTGTTCCTCGACACCCGCCACCGGGCGCTGGGCTTCGAGGAGCTCTTCCGCGGCACCGTCGACGGCGCGGAGGTGCATCCACGCGAAGTGGTGCGCCGCGCCCTGGCGCACAACGCCGCCGCGGTGATCGTCGGCCACAACCATCCCAGCGGCAGCAGCGAACCGAGCGCGGCCGACCGCAGCGTCACCGCCCGGCTGAAGCAGGCCCTGCACCTGGTGGACGTGCGCCTGCTGGACCACTTCGTGGTCGGGGACGGGCCGCCGGTGTCGCTCGCCGCCCGCGGCTGGGTCTGATCGGGCGGCCTCGCGCGCCCCGGCAGGCCCGCGCGGGCGTCGCGCGGCCCTCGCGTACAATGTGCGGCCGCACGCCTCCACTCCCCATTCCCGTGAAATCCTCGCTCAAGGCCCTGGTCGAACAGGGCATCGCCGCGCTCCGAGACCAGGGCCTCCTGCCCGCCGACCTGGACACGCCCGATTTCGTGGTCGAGCGTCCCAAGGAGCGCGCGCACGGCGATTTCTCCACCAATGCCGCGATGGTCCTGGCGCGCCCCGCGCGCAGCAATCCGCGCGCCATCGCGCAGGCGCTGGCGGCGGCGCTGCCGGCAGGCGGCGACATCGCCTCGGTCGACATCGCCGGCCCCGGCTTCCTCAACTTCCGCCTCTCCGCCGAGGCCTGGCAGCGCCAGCTGCGCGAGGTCCACGCCCGCGGCGCGGACTACGGCCGCAACGACAGCGGCGGCGGCCGCGTGGCCGGCGTCGAATACGTGTCGGCCAATCCTACGGGGCCGCTGCACGTCGGCCACGGCCGCGCGGCGGTGATCGGCGACTGCATCGCCCGCGTGCTCGAGGCCAACGGCTGGGACGTCCGGCGCGAGTTCTACTACAACGACGCCGGCGTCCAGATCGAGAACCTGGCGAAGTCGGTCCAGGCGCGGGCGCGCGGCATCCGTCCCGGCGACGACGGCTGGCCGGAGGACGGCTACCGCGGCGACTACATCGCCGACGTCGCGCGCGCCTTCCTCGACCGCGAGAGCGTCGAGGTCGAGGGCCACGTGGTCACCGGGACCGGCGACGCCGACGATATCGACGGCATCCGCCGCTTCGCCGTCGCCTGGCTGCGCAACGAGCAGAACGGAGACCTGGCCGCGTTCGGCGTGTCCTTCGACGTGTACTTCCTCGAGTCCTCGCTGTACGCCGACGGCAAGGTGGAGGACACCGTGCGCCAGCTGGTCGAGCGCGGCCACGCCTACGAGGAAGGCGGCGCGCTGTGGCTGCGCACGACCGACTTCGGCGACGACAAGGACCGCGTGATGCGCAAGTCCGACGGCACGTACACGTACTTCGTGCCCGATGTCGCCTACCACCTGTCGAAGTGGGAGCGCGGCTACGAGCGCGCGATCACCGAACTCGGCGCCGACCACCACGGCTCGCTGGCGCGGGTGAAGGCGGGCCTGCAGGCGCTGGACCTGGGCATCCCCGCCGACTACCCGGAGTTCATGCTGCACCAGATGGTCACGGTGATGCGCGGCGGCGAGGAGGTGAAGCTGTCCAAGCGCGCCGGCAGCTACCTGACCCTGCGCGACCTCATCGACGAGGCGGGCCGCGACGCGACGCGCTGGTTCCTGGTCGCGCGCAAGCCCGATTCGCAGCTGGTGTTCGACATCGACCTGGCGCGCAGCCAGTCGCTGGACAACCCGGTCTACT
>JAAZHF010000259.1 GCA_012510865.1 Gammaproteobacteria bacterium | reverse complement strand
GCCCGGGGCGCCCGCGCGCGCGAGGCGCTCCAGCGCCGGGGCGCCCATGCGGGTCATCAGGCGCATGTTCGCGACCACGTACGGGGAATCGGTGATCTCGACCCCGCAGCGCGCCAGCGGCGAATCGATGGGGCCCATGCAGTACGGAACCACGTACAGGGTCCGCCCTTCCATGCAGCCGTCGAACAGCGCATCGATCCTGGCGTGCGCCTCGGCCGGCGCCATCCAGTTGTTGTTCGGGCCGGAGTCCTCGCGCCGCTCGTGGCAGACGTAGGTCAGGTGCTCGACGCGGGCGACGTCATCCGGATGCGATCGGTGCAGCACGCAGCCGGGATGGGTCTCCTGGTTCAGGGGCAGCAGTGTGCCGTCGGCCAGCATGGCCTCCTGGAGCGCGGCGGCTTCGGCATCGCTGCCGTCGCACCACACCACGCGGTCCGGGCGGGTCAGGGCGGCGACTTCGTCCACCCACTGTTTCAGGGACGCAAGCCGGGTGCCGGGCGCGGCGTTCGCGCCCTGCTGGGGAACTGCATTCATTGGTCGCGCCTCCGGAGTGCGCCGATCAGCCTGGATACGCGATTCTAGCCAGCGCGCGTGCCCGCCCTTGCTGCATTGCACCAAGAACTGCGGCGTCGCGAGGCCTCAGCCGGGCACGAGCGTGTGTTCGAGGTGTTCGACGTAGGCGTCGAATTCCTCCTGCGGCATGCGTGCCTGGTGCAACTGCAGGTTGAGCTGCAGGAAGCCGACGTAGGCGGCGTAGGTCAGCCGCGCGCGGTGCCTCGCCTCGCTGCGGCCGAGGCCGGCCTGCCGGAACGAGGCGGTGAGGTAGTCCAGCCGCCGCTGGGAGACGCGGTCGATCACCGGCTGCACCGCTGGATGGTCGGGCGCCTTCAGCAGCGCGCTGTAGACCACGTGGGAGCGGAACTCGCGCGCGACCATCTGGAACAGCGCGCGCAGCCGGTCGCGCGGATCGGGGACCGCCTCGAGCTTGCTGAACACGTCCTGTTCCTCGAAGGCTTCCCAACGCTCGAGCGCGGCCTGCAGCAGCGCGTCGCGCGAGGGGAAGTGCCAGTAGAAGCTGCCCTTGGTCACGCCAAGCCGGCGCGCCAGCGGCTCGACCGCCACGGCCGACACGCCCTGTTCGGCGATCAGGTCCAGCGCGGCCTCCGCCCAGTCATCGGCGCTGAGGCGGCCGCGCTCGCTCCTTGCTGCGTTTTTCTTCATCCCTCGAGTGTATCCATACGCTTGCGTCCGGGACAGTATCGCGCCTGGCCGCCGGCGTTTGACAGCGGCCACGGGCGCCTCCATACTCTCCCGTATGGCCAGCGCGGCAGTCCGCGCATCGCGGATGCCCACTGGTCCCCCACCAGCCCAAGCGAGCACCCGGGCGCTCGCGGAGACCGTGCCATGAGTATCGTCGTCCCTTTCCTCGTCCTGCTGCTGGTCGGCGCCTTCGCCGCCTACCACCGGATGCGCCTGGCCACGTGGGCGGCCATGACCGCCGCGGCGCTGGCGGCCTGCTGGCTGCTGGGTGCGAACATCCCCGCAACCACGGTCGCCATCGTGATCGCCGCCCTGGTGGCGGTCCCGCTGCTGCTGCCGGTGCTCCGCAAGCCGCTGGTGACGGCGCCGCTGCTGAAGTTCTATCGCCGGATCCTTCCGCCGCTGTCGCAGACCGAGCGCATCGCGCTCGAAGCCGGTTCGGTCGGCTTCGAGGGCGAGCTGTTCTCCGGCGCGCCCGACTGGAACCTGCTGATGTCGCAGCCGAAGCCGGAGCTCACCGCCGAGGAACAGGCCTTCCTCGACGGTCCCGTCGAACAGCTGTGCCGCATGACCGACGACTGGGACATCACCCATGTCCGCGCCGACCTGCCGCCGGAGCTGTGGCGGTTCATGAAGGACAACCGCTTCTTCGGGATGATCATCCCGAAGGAATACGGCGGGCTGGGCTTCAGCGCGCTCGCCCACCACAAGGTGATCCAGAAGCTGGCTTCGGTCTCGAGCGTCGTCAGCTCCACCGTCGGCGTGCCCAACTCGCTCGGGCCCGGCGAGCTCCTGATGCACTACGGCACCAAGGCCCAGAAGGACTACTACCTCCCGCGCCTGGCCGACGGCCGCGAGGTTCCCTGCTTCGCCCTCACCGGCCCCTTCGCCGGCTCCGACGCCACCTCGATCCCGGACTACGGCATCGTCTGCACGGGCGAGTGGAACGGCGCCCGCGTCCTGGGCGTGAAGCTGACCTTCGACAAGCGCTACATCACCCTGGCGCCGGTGGCGTCGCTGATCGGCCTCGCGTTCCGGATGTACGACCCGGACGGCCTGCTCGGCGACACGCGCGACATCGGCATCACGCTGGCGCTGGTGCCGCGCGAGGCCGAGGGCCTGGACGTCGGCCGCCGCCACTTCCCGCTGAACTCGCCCTTCCAGAACGGGCCGGTCCGCGGACGCGAGGTGTTCGTCCCGCTCAGCCAGATCATCGGCGAGGAGAACGGCTTCGGCGAAGGCTGGCGCATGCTCAGCGAGTGCCTCTCGATCGGCCGCTCGATCACCCTGCCCTCCACCGCCAGCGGCGGTGCCAAGGCCGGCGCGGCGGCGACCGGTGCCTATGCCCGCATCCGCAAGCAGTTCGGGCTGTCGATCGGCCGCTTCGAGGGGGTCGAAGAGGCCCTGGCGCGGATCGGCGGCAAGGCCTACGCGATCAGCGCGCTGTCGCAGGCCACCGCGGCCGCGGTCGACCGCGGCGACGTGCCGGCGGTGCCGTCGGCGATCGCCAAGTACCACTGCACCGAAATGGGCCGGGAAGTCGCCAAGGACGTCATGGACGTGATCGGCGGCAAGGGCATCATCCTGGGCCCGCGCAACTTCGCCGGACGCGCCTGGCAGGCCTCGCCGATCGCGATCACGGTCGAGGGCGCCAACATCATGACCCGCAGCCTGCTGATCTTCGGCCAGGGCGCGATCCTCTGCCATCCCTGGGTGATGAAGGAGATGCGCGCCGCCCAGGACCCGGACCACCGCGCCGGCCTGGATGCCTTCGACCGCGCGCTGTTCGGGCACATCGGCTATGCCATCTCGAACGCGGTGCGTTCGGTGTGGTTCGCCGTGACCGGCTCGCGCTTCGGCAAGGCACCGGGCGACGACTACACCCGCCGCTTCTTCCGCCGCCTCAACCGCCACTCCGCCAACCTGGCGCTGATGGCCGACGTGTCGATGCTGATGCTGGGCGGCAAGCTCAAGTTCAAGGAGTCGCTTTCGGGGCGGCTGGGCGACGTGCTCAGCCACCTGTACATGACCAGCGCGATGCTCAAGCGCTTCCACGACGAGGGCGCGCCCGCGGCCGACCGCCCGCTGCTGGCCTGGGCGTACCACGACAGCATCCACAAGATCGAGACCGCGCTCTCGGCGGCCCTGCGCAACTTCCCGATCCGCCCGGTCGGCTGGCTGATGTGGATGCTGATCTTCCCCCTGGGCCGCCGCGCCGAGGCACCGGGCGACCGGCTCGGGCATCGCGTGGCCGCGCTGCTGATGGCGCCCAACGAGGCCCGCGACCGCCTGGCGTCCGGCGTCTTCCTGACGCCCTGCGCGAACAACCCCGCGGGACGCATCAACAGCTACCTGGCCGCGGCCGTCGCCGCCGAGCCGGTCGAGCGCAAGTTCCTCAAGGCGTTGAAGAACAAGGGCATCGAGAGCCTGGACTTCGCCGCCCAGCTCGACGAGGGCGTGCGCGAGGGCTGGATCACGGCCGACGAGCGCACCCAGCTCGAGGAGCTGCGCGCGATGACCCTGGACGCGATCACGGTCGACGACTTCGACACGCACGAACTGCGCGCCGCGACCTACTACGACCGCCACCACCCCGACGGAACCCGGGAAGCGGCCTGAGCCCGGGCGCCGTCAGCGCGGCGCCCGCCCGTCCTCCTGCCCGGCCGTCGCGACGACGCCCTGGTCCGCTCCACGGGCCGCGTGCCAGGCCGCCAGTACGGCGGCCTCGCGCTCCGGGGCGATGCCGGCCTTGGGACCCGCGCGCCGCTCCGGGGGGAGCGAACGCCACCAGGCCAGGGTGTCCGCCACGGTGTCCTCGAGGGGGCGCGTGCGCAGCCCGATCGCGTGCGCGCGCGCCGTGCTCACGTGTCCGAAGCCGGCGTAGTCTCCCTCGGCCGGGATCCATGCCGGCATGTCCTGCCAGGGCGACACCCCCTGCCGGGCCAGGAACTCCGCCGGCACCCAGGCCAGGGTGGAATCGTGGCCCGGCGGCTGCGGGCAGGGCGCGCGCACGCAGTGGATGGTGTTCATCCGACGCGCCACCGCCTGGCACGTGGAGAGCAGCCGGCCCATGGTGATCGAACCGGCCGGGGCGTCCGCGTTGTAGATACCCCCGTGGCCCTGCTCCAGCGACAGCAGCAGGAAGTCGGCCAGGTCGCGGACGTCGATGAACTGCGTGGGGTCGGCGGGCGTGCCCGGCGCCAGGATCTCGCCGCCGCGGTCGGCCCGCGCCGGCCAGTACGTGAAGCGGTCGGTGGTGTCGCCCGGGCCGACGATCAGGCCCGGCCGGACGATGGTGGTGCGCCCGGGCAGCTCGGCCTCGGCGGCGCGTTCGCACAGCGCCTTGAGTCCGCCATAGGTTTCGCCGGTGACCTCGGTGACCGTGGGGTCGGCAAGCGTGGCCAGGGGGGCGTCCTCGTCCTGGCCGGGGACGTCGTTCCTCGCGTAGACCGAGATCGTCGAGACCATCAGGTAGCGGCCGACGCGCGGCGCGAGCAGTCGCGCCGAACGCGTGACGTCGGCGGGGATGTAGGCCGAGGTGTCGAGCACCGCGTCCCAGCGCCGGTCGCCGCCGAGCGCGGACAGGTCGGTCTTGCGGTCGCCGCGCAGCTGTTCGATGTCGGCGAACGCTTCGCCGCTGAAGCGGTCGGGATTGCTCCGGCCGCGGTTGAACAGCGTCAGCCGGTGGCCGCGCGCGCGCGCGGCCGCGACGAAGTGCGGGCCGAGGAAGCCGGTCCCGCCCAGCACCAGGATCTCCATTCGCCGGTCCGCAGGGGCCGGGACGGCATCGCCGCGCGGGCCGGCGCCGGGCGCGCCCGGCTCGACGAGGCCGCGCGCGGATGCCGGGAGGGCCAGCGAGATCGCGCCCGCGAGGCAGGCCTTCAGCAGGTCACGTCGGTCCGGATGGCGCATTCGAAGGCTCCGCGGCGGGGTCCTCCGGGAGCGTGCGCTCGGCGCGCACGACGCGCCATGCGCCGTAGGTCATGCCCAGGGCCACGCCAAGGCCCGCCAGGAACACCGTCGTCGAGCCAAGCGCAGCCAGCGCCTTGTGCACCCAGACGAAGGTGAGGTCGCCACCGCGATAGACCGCGGTGTCGATCACTGCCTTGGCCTTGTAGCGCTCCTCGCGCTCCACCCGGGTGTAGAGGGTCTCGCGGGCGGGCTTGGCCAGCGAGAACTCGCTGGCGCGGGTGGCGATCTGCACCAGGGCGACCAGCATCGGCAGCGGCGAGGCGGACAGCGCGGCGAAGCCGAGCACGATCGCAAGCGCCGGCAGCAGCAGCAGCGGCGCGATGCCATAGCGCTGCAGCAGGAAGCGGGTCAGCAGCAGCTGGATCGCGATGGTGAGCCCGTTGATCGCCCAGTCGAGCAGCGAATAGAAGGCCGCCCGCTCCTCGGCGGTCGCGTAGGCCGCGCGGACGATCGCGGCCTGTTCGTTGTACAGGAGCGTCCCCACGCCGACGCCGAAGAACATCAGCACCGCCAGCGCGCGCAGCAGCGGCCGCTGCCAGACCAGGCGCAGCCCGGCGAGCACGGATCCGCCCATCGCGCGCCCCTCGGCGGCGCCTCCGCGGCCTCGCTCGCGGGCCAGCGCCCAGGGGCGCAGCCGCATGATGCACAGCAGGCAGACGGCGATGAATCCCGCCGAGACCAGCAGCAGGTTGGCCACTCCCACCGGCCCCACCAGGAAGCGCGTGATCGCCGGGCCCACGAGCGCGCCGATGGTGCCGCCGGCGCCGATGTACCCGTAGAACTGCTTGGCATTGGCGTTGTCGAACACGTCCGCCATGTAGCTCCAGAACACGGTGACGGCGAACAGGTTGAAGACGGCCACCCAGACGAAGAACACCGCCCCGCGGCCGGGGATCGAGGAATCGAAGGCCCACCAGAACCCGAGCAGGCAGGCGATGAAGACCAGGTACACCGCGGGCAGGAACACACGCCGCGGGAAGCGCGAGACCAGCGCCCCGTACAGCGGCTGCAGCACGACCATGGCGATGAAGGTCGCGGTGAACAGCAGCTGCAGCATGAACTCCCCGACCTCGATGCCGAAGCGCCCGCCGAGCTCGATCAACCCCCGCGGGAAGACCGCCGCGGCGTCGGAGGAGGCACCCATCGCGTCGCGCACCGGCCGCAGCACGTAGTAGCCGCAAAGCAGGCAGAAGAAGTACAGCATCGCCCACCACAGCGGCGGCGACGCGGCGAGCGCCGCCCGGAGGCGCGCGAGGCGCCATCCGGCTCCCGTTTGCCCACTGGACATCAGGTCGCCGCCCGCGCCGTTTCCAGCCCCGGCGGCAGCGGGCAGTGCAGGACGCCGCAGATCGTCCGCAGCAGCTCCGACTCGGCCACCGAGATCCGGCCGTCGTGGCTTGCCGCGGCGGTGACGGCTTCGACCATCAACTGCTTGGCCAGCGGCTCCAGCGCATCCAGCGCGGGCCAGACGCCGTCCAGGGAGAGCACCCCGACGGACGGCGGCGCGTAGGACAGGGGGTCGCGCGGCAGCACCCGCTGCATGCCGGCGATATACGCGCGCGGGGCCGCGTCGGGATCGTGGGGATGGCCGGCCTGCGCCACCACCGCGAGCAGGATCGCGAACTCCCGGCGCACGTTGCCCGGCTTGCGCCGGCCGAAGCGCGCGTGCCGGCGCGGATCCAGCGACTCCCGCAGCTGCACCTCGAGCAGGCGCGCGATGCAGTATTCGAACAGGGAGACCCGGCCGTCGCAGTGGACCACCGCGTGCACGGTGTCCAGGAAGGCCTCGAGCTCGGGCCGCGGCCGGCGGCGCAGCACCGGGAAGGCGAGCGCGGCCAGCGGCAGGCGCTGCATCGGATGCAGCGTCGCCAGCTCACCGTCGTGCAGGGCCGATGCCGCGCGCGCGACCGCCACGCCGCGGCGGG
>JAAZHF010000258.1 GCA_012510865.1 Gammaproteobacteria bacterium | reverse complement strand
CGCGGGCGAAGGGCCGCGGCACGCGCAGCCTCAAGCGCACCAGCCACATCACCGTCGTTGTCGGCGAGGGGAAGTAAGCATATGGGCCACAAAGTTCACCCCACCGGCATCCGCCTGGGCATCTCCAAGGACTGGAACTCGAAGTGGTACGCCGGCAAGAAGGAATACGCCGAGTACCTGAGCTCGGACCTCAAGGTCCGCGAGATGCTCCGCAAGAAGCTGGCCTCGGCCGGCATCAGCAAGATCATGATCGAGCGCCCCTCGAAGTCCGCGCGCGTGACGATCCACACCGCCCGCCCGGGCGTCGTGATCGGCAAGCGCGGCGAGGACATCGAGAAGCTGCGCAAGGAAGTGACCGACATGATGGGCGTCCCGGCGCACATCAACGTCACCGAGGTCCGCAAGCCCGAGCTCGACGCGCAGCTGGTGGCCGAGTCGATCGCCCAGCAGCTCGAGCGCCGCATCATGTTCCGCCGCGCGATGAAGCGCGCGGTCGGCAACGCGATGCGCCTGGGCGCCCTGGGCATCAAGGTCAACGTCGCCGGCCGCCTCAACGGCGCCGAGATCGCGCGTTCGGAGTGGTACCGCGAGGGCCGCGTGCCCCTGCACACCCTCCGCGCCGACGTCGACTACGGCTTCGCCGAGGCCCGCACAACCTACGGAATCATCCGAATAACGACCTGGATCTTCAAGCGCGAGATCTTCGACTTCGCCCAGGACGGCCAGGCGAAGCAGGACCATTCGCCGCGTGGCGAGCGTGGCGACCGCGGTGACCGCGATCGCCCGCGTGGCCCGCGCCGTGATCGCGAGGCGAGGGACTAAGTCATGCTGCAACCCAAGCGAACCAAGTACCGCAAGATGCACAAGGGCCGCAACGACGGCCTGTCGTGGAGCGGCAATGCCGTCAGCTTCGGCGAGTACGGCCTGAAGGCGACCCAGACCGGGCAGATCACCGCGCGCCAGATCGAGGCCGCGCGCCGTGCGATCAGCCGCCACGTGAAGCGCGGCGGGAAGATGTGGATCCGCGTGTTCCCGGACAAGCCGATCACCAAGAAGCCGATCGAAGTCCGCATGGGCTCGGGCAAGGGCAACGTGGAGTACTGGGTGGCCCAGATCCAGCCCGGCCGCATGATCTACGAGATCGAGGGCGTCGACGAGGCGACCGCGCGCGAGGCGTTCCGCCTGGCCGCCGCCAAGCTCTCGGTCACCACCACTTTCGTGACCCGGACGGTGCGCTGATGGACATCAAGGAACTCCGCCAGAAGTCTTCGGACGAACTGAAGGCGCACCTGCTCGAGCTGCAGAAGGAGCAGTTCTCGCTGCGCATGCAGAAGGCGACCGGCCAGCTCGCCAAGACCCACGACGCCCGCCGGGTGCGCCGCGAGATCGCTCGCGTCAACACCCTCCTCGGCGCCAAGCAGTAAGGACCGGGCAGACATGACCGAAAACACCGAGAAGAAGCTGCGCACGGTCGAAGGCCGCGTCGTCAGCAACAAGATGGACAAGACCGTGACGGTGCTCGTCGAGCGCCAGGTCAAGCACGCGCTGTACGGCAAGTACATCCGCCGCTCGACCAAGCTGCACGCGCACGACGCCGAGAACTCCTGCAACGAGGGCGATACCGTCCGCGTCGTGGAGATCGCGCCGATGTCCAAGACCAAGAACTGGCGCGTCGTCGAGATCGTCTCGCGCGCGGCCGAATAAGGAGGCTCCGAAATGATCCAGATGCAGAGCCACCTGGGCGTGGCCGACAATTCCGGCGCCAAGGAAGTGATGTGCATCAAGGTGCTGGGCGGCTCGAAGCGCCGCTATGCCGGCATCGGCGACATCATCAAGGTGTCCGTGAAGGACGCCATCCCGCGCGGCAAGGTCAAGAAGGGCGAGGTCTACGACGCGGTCGTCGTCCGCACCCGCAAGGGCGTGCGCCGTCCCGACGGTTCGCTGATCCGCTTCGACGGCAACGCGGCCGTGCTGCTCAACAACAAGCAGGAGCCGATCGGCACCCGCATCTTCGGGCCCGTGACCCGCGAGCTGCGCTCCGAGAAGTTCATGAAGATCGTCTCGCTCGCACCCGAAGTGCTCTGAGCAGGCGGAGAGGAAACCGACATGAACCGCATCAAGACGGGTGACCGCGTGGTGGTCACCGCCGGCAAGGACAAGGGCAAGCAGGGCGAGATCGTCCGGGTGCTCGGCGACAAGGTCGTCGTCTCCAACGTCAACATCGTCAAGCGCCACACCAAGCCGAACCCCCAGGCCAACCAGCCGGGTGGCGTGATCGAGCGCGAGGCTCCGATCCACGCTTCGAACGTGATGCACTTCAACCCTGCCACCGGCAAGGGCGAGCGCATCGGAATCAAGGTCCTCGAGGATGGACGCCGCGTACGCGTGTTCCGCTCGAGTGGTGAGGCGATCGACGCCTGAGGAATGTGAAATGACCACCCGCCTGGAAAAGTTCTACAAGGAAGAAGTGGTGCCGAAGCTCACCGAGCGGTTCGGCTACACCAATCCGATGCAGGTCCCGCGCCTGACCAAGATCACGCTGAACATGGGCGTGGGCGAGGCCGCGGCCAACAAGAAGGTGCTCGAGCACGCGACCGCCGACATGGCGAAGATCGCCGGCCAGAAGCCGGTCATCACCAAGTCCCGCGTGTCGGTGGCGTCGTTCAAGATCCGCGACGGGTGGCCGATCGGCTGCAAGGTCACGCTGCGCCGCGCGCGCATGTACGAGTTCCTCGACCGCCTGGTGAACATCGCCCTGCCGCGCGTCCGCGACTTCCGCGGCGTCTCGGGCCGTTCGTTCGACGGCCGTGGCAACTACAACATGGGCGTGAAGGAGCAGATCATCTTCCCGGAGATCGACTTCGACCAGGTCGACGCGCTGCGTGGCATGGACATCGCCATCACCACCACCGCGAAGACCAACGAGGAAGCCCGTGCCCTGCTCGAGGCCTTCCGCTTCCCGTTCCGCAACTGACCGGACAAGAGATTATGGCCAAGACCTCAATGATCAACCGCGAGACCAGGCGCGCGAAGCTGGCGAAGAAGTACGCCAACAAGCGCGCCGAGCTGAAGAAGATCATCAGCAGCGAGTCCGCGAGCTACGAGGAGAAGATGGAAGCCGCGGTCAAGCTGCAGAAGCTGCCCCGCGATTCCTCCCCCTCCCGCCAGACCACCCGCTGCGCCCTGACCGGCCGCCCGCGCGCGGTCTACAGCAAGTTCGGCCTCGGCCGCAACAAGCTGCGCGAAGCGACCATGCGCGGCGACGTCCCCGGCCTGCGCAAGGCCAGCTGGTAAACCCCCAACGAATTCGCAATCCGCGGATATCGGTGCACTCAAAAGGCAACGACCATGAGCATGACTGATCCCATCGCCGATATGCTGACCCGCATGCGCAATGCGGCGGCGGTCGGCAAGCCGACGGTGAAGATGCCGTCCTCCAGGACCAAGGTGGCGATCGCCAAGGTCCTCCAGGAGGAGGGTTACATCGCCGGCGCGCGCGTCACCGAGAACGGCGCGAAGGCCGAGCTCGAGATCGAGCTGAAGTATTACGAGGGCCGCCCGGTCATCGAGCGCATGCAGCGCGTCTCGCGTTCGGGCCTGCGCCAGTACCGTGGCAAGTCCGAGCTGCCGAAGGTCCTCAATGGCCTCGGCATCGCCATCATCTCCACCTCGAAGGGCATCATGACCGATGCGCAGGCGCGCCAGCAGGGCGTCGGCGGCGAGGTCCTGTGCTTCGTGGCCTAAGGGAGGAACCGCAATGTCCCGAATTGCCAAGAAGCCGATCGCCCTCCCCAAGGGCGTCGAGCTGAAGATCCAGGATGGCACCGTTGCCACCAAGGGCCCCAAGGGCAACCTGTCGATGGCGATGCCGTCGGGCGTGGAGCTCAAGGTCGAGGACGGCCAGGCCGTGCTGTCGCCCGTGACCGCCGAGGACATGGCCATCACCGGCACCATGCGCTCGGTCATCGCCAACATGGTGCAGGGCGTGTCCGAGGGCTTCCAGCGCAAGCTCGAGCTCGTGGGCGTCGGCTACCGCGCCGCGATGCAGGGACAGGACCTGAACCTGTCGCTGGGCTTCTCCCACCCGGTGCTGTTCAAGCCGCCGGCGGGCATCACCATCACCACGCCGTCGCAAACCGAGGTCCTGGTCGCCGGCGCGGACAAGCAGCAGGTCGGCGAGGTTGCGGCCAAGATCCGCGGCTTCCGCCCGCCGGAGCCGTACAAGGGCAAGGGCGTCAAGTACGCCGGCGAGAACATCATCCGCAAGGAAGCCAAGAAGGCCTAAGCGGGCCTTCAGCTTTCGGAGAACGACATCATGCAGAAGAAGATTGCCCGCCTGCGCCGCGCCAAGTCCACGCGCGCGCACATCCGCGAACTGGGCGTGCCGCGCCTGTCGGTGCTGCGCACCGGCCAGCACGTGTACGCCCAGGTGTTCACCGCCGACGGTTCCAGGGTCCTGGCCGCGGCCAGCACCACCCAGGCCGACGTGCGCGATGGGCTGAAGAGCAGCAAGGACATCGAGGCCGCGGCCCGGGTCGGCCGCGCCATCGCCGAGAAGGCCAGGGCCGCCGGCATCGAGTCGGTTGCCTTCGACCGCTCCGGTTACAGGTATCATGGGCGGATCAAGGCCCTGGCCGACGCCGCGCGCGAAGGCGGCCTGCAGTTCTAGGCTTCGCGACAACGTGTTGAAGGGGTGGGGCGTCGTCCCCACCCTTGCCACCTGCCGATGCGGGCTGCATCGGACGCCGACCGGCTTCTGCCCGGGACCGCGGTCCACCGAACCACACCACAACCATAAGCGGCGCCCAGCCGTACATCCCCAAACAACACAGGCAGCATCGAAATGGCAGAAGAACGCGCTCCGCGTGGTCGTGACCGCGACCGCAACCGCGAGGAAATCGACGACGGCATGATCGAGAAGCTGATCACGGTCAACCGTGTCAGCAAGACGGTCAAGGGTGGCCGCCAGTTCACCTTCACCGCGCTCACCGTGGTCGGCGACGGCGCCGGCAAGGTCGGCTTCGGCTACGGCAAGGCCCGCGAGGTGCCGGTCGCGATCCAGAAGTCGATGGAGCAGGCCCGGCGCAACATGACGACCGTCGAGCTCAACGGCGGCACGCTGTACCACACCGTCAAGGCCGGCCACGGCGCCGCCCGCGTGTTCATGCAGCCCGCCTCGGAAGGTACCGGCGTGATCGCCGGCGGCGCGATGCGCGCCGTGCTCGAGGCCGTCGGCGTGCGTGACGTGCTGGCCAAGGCCGTCGGCTCGCGCAACCCGATCAACCTCGTCCGTGCCACGGTCAAGGGCCTGGCCGGCATGCATTCGCCCGGCGCCATCGCGGCCAAGCGCGGCAAGAAGGTGGAGGACATCCTCAATGGCTAAGAACGAAGCCGGCACCGGCACCGTCAAGGTCCGCCTGGTGCGCGGCCTGCGTGGCTCGCAGGCCAAGCATCGCCTGTCCGTGAAGGCCCTGGGCCTGGGCAAGCTGAACTCCGTGCGTGAACTGAAGGACAGCCCGCAGGTCCGCGGCCTGATCAACAAGGTCCACTACCTGGTCCGGGTCGAGGAATAAGCACATGAAGCTCAATACTCTGCAGCCCGCACCGGGCGCCCGCACCGAGCGCACCCGCGGCGGCCGCGGCATCGGCTCCGGCCTCGGCAAGACCGCCGGCCGCGGCCACAAGGGTTCCTTCGCCCGCTCGGGCAAGGGCAAGATCAAGGCCGGCTTCGAAGGCGGCCAGATGCCGCTGCGCAAGCGCCTGCCCAAGGTCGGGTTCCGCTCGCGCATCGCCGGCGACACCGCCGAGGTCATGCTGTACCAGCTCGCGCGCCTGGAGGGCGACATCGACTTCGCCGCCCTGCGCGCCGCGAAGCTGGTGCCGGCCACGGCCAAGCGCGCCAAGATCGTCAAGAAGGGCGAGGTCTCGAAGAAGCTCGTGCTGAAGGGCGTGCTGGCCACCGCCGGTGCCCGCGCGGCGATCGAGGCCGCTGGCGGCAAGGTCGAGGAGTAAGCGGCTGATGGCACGCAGCGGCAGCGCAATGGGGGGCATTGGCGGGCTCGGCAAGTTCACCGAGCTGCGCCAGCGCCTGCTGTTCGTCCTCGGGGCATTGATCGTGTACCGGGTCGGGTGCTACATCCCGGTCCCGGGCGTCAACCCCGACGCCATGCTGCGCCTGATGGAGCAGACCGAAGGCACCATCGTGGACATGTTCAACATGTTCTCCGGCGGTGCCCTCGAGCGCTTCAGCCTGTTCGCGCTCAACGTGATCCCCTACATCTCGGCCTCGATCGTGCTGCAGATGCTGGTGCAGATCGTCCCGAGCCTGAAGGCGATCCAGAAGGAGGGCGAGTCCGGGCGCCGCCGCATCACCCAGTGGTCGCGCATCGGCGCCATCCCGCTGGCGATCTTCCAGGCCGCGGGCATCGCCACCATGCTGCAGAGCCAGGGCGTCGCCTACGCCCCCGGCCTCGGCTTCGTGGTGACGGCGATCATCGCCCTGACCGCGGGCACCATGTTCCTGGTGTGGCTGGGCGAGCAGGTCACCGAGCGCGGCGTCGGCAACGGCGTGTCGCTGATCATCTTCGCCGGCATCGTGGCGGGCCTGCCGAGCGCCGTCATCACGACGTTCGAGGCGGCGCGCAACGGCGACATGAGCGCCATCGCGGTGATCCTGATCATCCTCCTGGTGCTGGGCTTCACCTACTTCGTGGTGTTCGTCGAGCGCGGCCAGCGCCGGATCACGGTGAACTACGCGCGCCGCCAGGGCGGTCGCAACGCGTACATGAACCAGAGTTCGTTCCTGCCGCTCAAGCTCAACATGTCGGGCGTGATCCCGGCGATCTTCGCGTCGTCGATCATCATGTTCCCCGCGACCGCGTCGACCTGGTTCAGCCAGGCGGGCTCGGCGACGTGGCTGCAGCGGGTCAGCCAGGCGCTGTCGCCGGGCGAGCCCCTCTACATCCTGCTCTACGCGGGCCTGATCGCCGGCTTCACCTTCTTCTACACGGCCCTGGTCTTCAATTCCCAGGAAACCGCCGACAACCTGAAGAAGTCCGGGGCCCTGCTCCCGGGCATCCGGCCCGGCAAGGCGACGGCCGAGTACATCGACGGCGTGCTGACCCGGCTCACGGCCGCCGGCGCCGCGTACCTGGTGCTCGTCTGCCTGCTGCCTGAGTTCATGCGCACCGAGCTGAAGGCCTCCTTCTACTTCGGCGGCACCTCGCTCCTGATCGTGGTCGTGGAGGTGATGGACTTCATCTCCCAGATCCAGGCGCACCTGATGTCGCACCAGTACGAGAGCCTGCTCAAGAAGGCCAACCTGAAGGGTGGCGCGCGCGGCCTGCCGCGCGGATAGGATTCAAGACGGGTCCCGCAGCCCCCGGCGCGTCCGGGCGGCCCGGCGGGACCCAGGCCCGACCGTCCCACGGCCGGGCCTTGATGGGCGACCTGCGCGGCGGTCCCGCGCGCGGGTGGTTCCAGGCCGGTCCCGGCGCCAGAGTAGCGCCGGGCGGGCAGGGCCCCCACCAGGGCCCGGTCCAGCCGGGAACCGTCGCCGGAGCATGGGCACACTCCCCATGCCGGGTTCGCGGACGCCGTTGGCGGCCGCGGGCTTCCTTGGAACCCGGGACCCTGTTACAATTTCTTGTTCACTGCGCCGGATCAACCGTCCGGCCGCCCCAAACAGTTGGAGATCCGCGCATGGCGCGTATTGCAGGTGTCAACCTGCCTGCCCAGAAGCACGTCTGGGTCGGGCTGCAAAGCATCTACGGCATTGGCCGTACCCGTTCGAAGCAGGTCTGCGACGCCGCCGGCGTGCCGTCGCACACGAAGATCCGCGACCTGTCCGAGCCGGAGGTCGAGCGCCTGCGCGCCGAAGTCGGCAAGTACGTGGTCG
>JAAZHF010000257.1 GCA_012510865.1 Gammaproteobacteria bacterium | reverse complement strand
GTCCGACACCGCCGTCCTGGCCTTCGCCACCCACGGCCTGCTTTCGGGCGAGTTGCCGGGCCTTGCCGAGCCGGCGCTGGTGCTGCCCCCGCCCGACATCGCCACGCCCGAGGATGACGGCCTGCTGACGGCGTCGGAGGTCGCGGCGCTGAAGCTGTCGGCCGACTGGGTGCTGCTGTCGGCCTGCAACACGGCCGGCAGCGACGGCCAGCCGGGCGCGGAGGGCCTTTCCGGCCTTGCCCGCGCCTTCCTCTATGCCGGCGCGCGCTCCATCCTCGTCTCGCACTGGCCGGTGCGCGACGACGCGGCGGCGCGGCTCACCGCCGACGCCATGGCGGCGCTCGGAAGCGGCGTCGGCCGCTCGGAGGCGCTGCGCCGCGCCATGCTGAGGCTGATGGAGGACGAACGCGACCTGTCGCTGGCGCACCCCGCCTCGTGGGCGCCCTTCGTCGTGGTGGGAGAAGGCGCATGAGGGGCGGCCTGCGCCCCGTCCTGCTCGCCGGCGCCGTACTGCTCGCGCCGGCGGCCCATGCCCATCACGTCGACCCCTTCGAGGTGGTCGAGCGGGCGTTCACGGCGTTCGACGGCGGCAAGGGCTACGACGCGGCGCGCGGCGTCTTGAGCGCCGCGCTGCGCGAGGCGCCGCACAATGGCCGCCTCGATCCCGATTTCGCGCTCGTCTTCGCCGTCTATTCCGATCTGGTGCGCAACCAGGACGACCCCTCCTTCGCGCTTCAGCTTGCCGAACAGGGCCTGGCGCTGGCGCTCGACGCGGAAGAGCCGGACGAGGAGGTCAGGAACGCGCTCGTCGTCTCGCGCGCCTATGCGCTGGCCGATCTCGGCCGCTACCGCGAAGCGATCGAAACCGCGACCATCGCCGCGCTGTGGCTCGGCGAACGCTTCGGGCCGGAAGCCCGCGAGGGGCTGGAGGCCGAGGCGCGCGAATGGGCGCTGCAGGAAGATCCGGGGCCGGACGGCAAGGTGCCCTCGGCGCTGGAGACGGCGTTCGACCTGCTGCGGCAGGCGCAGGACGCGCTGGCGGCATACGACACCGCCACCGCGATCATGCTCGCCTCGCGGGCGGTCCTGCCCGAGGGATCCGGGCTGGAGACCGGCGCCGTAAGGACGATCAACGCATGGAGCCGCCAGATCACCGGCATCGCCTACGCCGTCGAGAACCGCAACCACGAGGCGGTCGCCACGCTGCGCGGCGCGGTCGACCTCGTCGCCGAGCAGCCGTGGGACGGCAGGTCGCGGCCGAGGCTGCGGGAAGGGCTTGTCGGCGAAGGCGCCAGATACCTCGTCTGGAACATCTTCATCCGCCTTGCCGAGAGCGCGCTCGACATCGGCGACGCCGAGCTGGGGGCGGCGGCGCTCGACGTCGCGCAGGACCATGTCGCCACGCCCCTCGACCGATATGCGCTGCTGGTGCAACGCGCGGCGCTCCTGATGCACAGCGCCGACCTGGCGGAGGTGGAAAGAGCGTTCGCGGCCGGCGAAGCCGAGGCGCAAGCCGCCGGCGACGAGGAGACCGCGGCGCTGGCGCGCTTCTATGCCAGCGTCGTGCGCCTGCGCGCCGCCAGCCGCGCCGGGACCATGAATGGCGAGGGACGGCACATGCTCGACCGCGCGGACGAAGCCGCCAGCGCCGCCGCCGGCAACCCGCGCCAGGTCGAATACATCCTGACATCGGCGGTGTGGCAGGCCGTGGTCAACGCGGTGCGGCCCGAGACGGTGCTGCCGGTGGCGCGGCGCGC
>JAAZHF010000463.1 GCA_012510865.1 Gammaproteobacteria bacterium | reverse complement strand
GCTTTGAGGAGTACATCGATCAGCTCACCAAGGGCAAGGACCCGGCCAAGGTGCGGATCGTCATGGAATAAGAGTGACTAAGCGAGTGACCAACTTCGCCGAGTTTGGTCACCCGCAAAGTGACCAAGCTGAGACACAAGACGAAAGCCAAGGATTATGAAGATGAAAGAAACCAGTTTGTTCGACTCGCTGCTTGAAGAGCCGCAGAAGCCCTCCGGTCCGGTGACTTGCCTTGGCATGACATTCGAGAACGACGAGGCCCGCCGCGCCCACTTTACCGAGGAGCTGCGCAAGAAGCTGCAGGACCCGGAGTTCCGCAAGATCGAAGGCTTTCCCATCGGCAGCGACGAGGACATCCTGAACCTGAGCGACCCGCCGTACTACACAGCCTGTCCGAACCCGTGGATCGCCGACTTCATCGCCGAGTGGGAAGCGCAGAAGCCGGAACAGCCCGAAGGCTACCACTATCACCGTGAGCCTTTTGCGGCCGATGTAAGCGAGGGAAAAAACGACCCGATCTACAACGCGCACTCCTACCATACCAAGGTACCGCACAAGGCCATCATGCGCTACATCCTCCATTACACGCAGCCGGGAGATATCGTGTTCGACGGCTTTTGCGGAACTGGTATGACGGGTGTGGCCGCAAAAATGTGTGGTGACCGCGAAGCGGTGATGTCACTTGGCTATCAGGTGAAGCCTGATGGAACCATCTTGCAGGAAGAGAACGATGATGAGGGCAAAAAGGTATGGCGACCGTTTTCGAAGATCGGTGTTCGCAAGGCAATACTGAATGACCTTTCGCCAGCAGCAACCTTTATTGCCTACAACTACAATACACCGGTGGATGAAGTAGCGTTTGAAAAAGAAGCCAAACGCATTCTCAAAGAGGTTGAGAATGAATGTGGATGGATGTATGAGACGCTCCACATTGACGGCAAAACCAAAGGCAAGATCAATTATACGGTTTGGTCGGATGTAATCATATGCAGTCACTGCGGAACAGAGATTGTATATTGGGATGCGGCGATTAATAAGCAAAAAGCAGAGGTGAAAGAGAAGTTTAACTGTCCGACATGTTCATCTGAGATCACAAAAAGAAATGTTGAGAAGGCATACGAGTCCTGGTATGACAACTCAATTTCACAAGTTGTGCGAATGGTTAAGCAGGTTCCTGTTTTTATCAACTATTCTATTGGAAAGAAAAGGCATGAGAAAAGACCCTCTGACCTTGATCTTGAGGTAGTGTCGAAGATTGGAAAAGAGCCATACTTATACAAGTTCCCAACAACAAAAATTGAGGATGGCGCTAAAACCAGAGAGCCATTGGCCTTTGGTGCATCTTATACGCATTTAATGTATTCAATGCGTAACCTTAAAATCTTAATTGCCATATTGGATCGAATAAATAAAGTTAACGATAGTAGATTACAAAACTATCTTAAGGTGTGGTTTACATCCTCACAAACTCGCCTACACCGAATGAATCGTTATGCCGCACAACACCAAAGGCACGTAGGGCCACTTGCTAACACTTTGTATATAAGTTCAACGCCTGCTGAAATTTCCCCTTTTTATTTTCTGAATCTAAAAATCAAGGAAAACCTGCTAGCTCTGGGC
>JAAZHF010000256.1 GCA_012510865.1 Gammaproteobacteria bacterium | reverse complement strand
GCACGCGGCCCGCCGCCGGCGCGCCTGCGCTCATTCCCCCTGCCCGGGATACGGCGTGGTGCGCCGCAGGATGTATTCCAGGTCGCGCGCCCGGCCCACGGGGAACAGGTACTCGCCGACCCGCTGGAAGCCCCGCCGCGCGTAGAAGCGCTGGGCGCCCTCGTTGCCGGACCAGACGCCGATCCAGAGCGCGCACGGCCCGTTCCGCTGCAGCCAGGCCATCGCCTGGTCGAACATCCGTCCGCCCCAGCCCTCGCCCTGGTGGGCGGCCAGCAGGTACAGGCGCTTGAGCTCGCCGTCGCCCGCACGGACCTCCGGATGCGGCAGCCCGCATGGCCCGGCCGCGGCGTGGCCGACCGCTTCGCCGCCGTCCTCGAGCAGCCACACCGCGTAGTCGGGATGCGACAGGATCACGCGCTGGCGGTCTTCGGCGTAGGCCTCGGCGATGAAGGCGGCAAGGTCCTCCGGCGGATAGAGGTGGCCGAAGGTTTCGGTGAACGTGCGCGCCGAGAGCCGGGACAGGGTCCCGGCGTCGTCGGGCGTGGCGCGGCGGATGGTGGGCGGCATGAGGCGCATCATCTCCTGTGGGAGCGGCCATGGCCGCGACCGGTATCACGGGACATCCGCGGTCGCGGCTGTAGCCGCTCCTACAGGGACGGCTGCGGCGCGCGGGGACGGACGGCGACGTGGACCTCGGCCAGCTGCGCGTCGTCGATCGGCGAAGGCGCGCCGGTCATCAGGCACTGCGCGGTCGTGGTCTTGGGGAAGGCGATGACGTCGCGGATCGACTCGGTGCCGGCCATCAGCGCGGCGATGCGGTCGATGCCGACGGCGATGCCGCCGTGCGGCGGCGCGCCGTACTTCAGCGCGTCGAGCAGGAAGCCGAACTTGGCCTGCTGCTCCTCCGCGCCGATGCCCAGCAGCTCGAACACCGCCGCCTGCATTTGCGGACGGTGGATGCGGATCGAACCGCCGCCGATCTCGTTGCCGTTGAGCACCATGTCGTAGCCGCGGCTGGTCGCGGTGCGGGCGTTGGCGCGCAGGTCGTCGATGTCGTCCACCGCCGGCGCGGTGAAGGGATGGTGCAGCGCGACGTAGCGCTGCGCTTCCTCGTCCCACTCGAACATCGGGAAGTCGGTGACCCAGAGGGGCTTCCAGCCGTCCTCGACCAGGTTGAAGTCGCGGCCGGCCTTGAGGCGCACCGCGCCCATGAAGTCGCTCACCGTGTTGTACGGGCCGGCGCCGAAGAACACGATGTCGCCCTTGGACGCGCCGACGTGCTGCAGCAGCGCCGCGAACGCGGCCTCGTCGAAGAACTTCGCCACCGGGGAGTTCACCGCGCCGTCCTCGCCGATCTTCGCGTAGGCAAGCCCCTTGGCGCCGTACTTGGCCGCGTGCGCGGCGTACTCGTCGATCTGCTTGCGGCTGAGCGCCGCGCCGCCGGGGATGCGCAGCGCGCACACGCGCATCCCGGCCACGCCGGCGACGTCGGTGAAGACCTTGAACTGCGAACCGCGCACCTGGTCGTCGACGTCCACCAGCTCCAGCGCGATGCGCAGGTCCGGCTTGTCGGAGCCGTAGCGGCGCATGGCCTCGGCCCAGGTCATGCGCGGGAAGGTGCCGAGCTCGACGCCCACCACCTCGCGGAACACGTCCTGCATCATGGCTTCGACCGTGTCCTGCACGATCGCCTCGTCGACCCAGGCGAACTCCATGTCGAGCTGGGTGAATTCAAACTGGCGGTCGGCGCGCAGGGCCTCGTCGCGGAAGCAGCGCGCGATCTGGTAGTAGCGGTCGAAGCCCGCCATCATCAGGATCTGCTTGAACAGCTGCGGGCTCTGCGGCAGCGCGTAGAACTCGCCCGGATGCATCCGCGCCGGCACCAGGAAGTCGCGCGCGCCCTCGGGCGTCGCCTTGGTGAGGATCGGGGTCTCGATGTCCTGGAAATCGCGCGCGTCCAGCCAGCGGCGCAGGGCCGCGACCAGCTTCGTGCGCGTGCGCATGCGGCGCTGCATCTCCGGGCTGCGCAGGTCGAGGTAGCGGTACTTCAGGCGGATGTCCTCGCCCGGGTTCTCGTGGTGGTGGAAGGGCAGCGGCTCGGCCTTGTTCAGCACCTCGATCGCGCTGGCGACCACTTCCACCCGGCCGGTGGGGATCTTCGCGTTGACGCTTTCGCGGCGGCGCACGGTGCCCGTCACGCGCAGGCAGTCCTCGTATCCCACCCTGGCGGCGGCCGCGACCACCGCGGCGTTGCCCTCGGCGTCCGACGGCTCGGCGACCACCTGGACGATGCCGCGGTGGTCGCGCAGGTCGATGAAGCACAGGCCGCCGAGGTCGCGGGCGACGTCGGCCCAGCCGCATAGGGTGACGGTCTGGCCGACCATGGATTCGTCGATCAGGCCGCAGAAATGGGTACGCATGGTGGCTCCGGACGCGGGAAAACGGGCCGCCGGTTCGGCGGAGCCGGCTAGTCTAATGCGTCGGATCGCCGGACTGGCCGATCGCCGCGGCGGCGGCTCAGCCGGACGCGCCGGACGCGGACGCGGATGCGGCGGCGGCCGGAGCAGGCGCAGCGCCGGTTGCGGGAGCGGCCTCGGGCTTCGCCGGCTTCGATTCCGGCGCCGGGTCGGGCTTCGCGCCCTCGCCGCCTTCGGCCAGGTTGCGCTTGGGGCCGTCCTTCTTGAAGTCGGTCTCGTACCAGCCGCTGCCGGCAAGGCGGAATGCCGGCGCGGTCAGCTTCCTGCCCACGCTCCCGGCGGCGCCGCACTCGGGGCAGGCGGCGGGATCGGGGTCCGACAGCTTCTGCAGGCGGTCGAACTCGTGGTCGCAGGAGGAACAGCGGAACGCGTAGATCGGCATGGCATCGGAAGAAGCAGTGGAAACCGCGGGCAAGATGGGGACGGCGCGCCGCGGATCAAGCCCGTCCCGCACTCCTTCCCCGCGGCGCGGGGAAGGAGCGGCGCGGCCTCAGTCGGTCGCGCCCCAGGGCGCCGGCGGCTCGGCGACCGGCGTCGTCAGGTCGAACTCGACCTGGAACATGCGGCCGCCCGGACGGGAAAGCTCGTACAGGAAGCGGCTGCCGGGTTCGATCTCCATCGCCCAGGTGTTGGTGGTGGAGACGTCGGCGCCGGTGCGGCCGAACAGTTCGATCGACTCCGCGTCGACCGGGAACTCCTGGCGCACGGCGGTGCCGGGGGTCGCGGTGTCGCCGCCGTACATGGTCTGCACGTCGGGGCTGCCGTCCTCGTGGCGGTGGTCGTGCTTCAGGCGCAGGCCGTCGTCGGTGCGGGTGATCACCCAGGTGCGCGAGTGGTCGTCGCCGACGTGGAAGGGCACGCGCAGCTCGCGGGCCGGGTCGTCGCAGCCGCGCACGTGCATCACCAGGGGCTGGCCCTCGAAGGCGTCGGGCCCGGTGGGCGCGGGCTCGTTGGCGACGATGCGGCCGGCAAAGGCCTGCCCGCAGTGGCTCGCGAGGGCCGCCATGAAGGCGTCGGCGGGCTCCGCGGCCGCTGCGGCTGCCGCGACCGGCGCTGCGGCGTCGTCGCCCGGCGTCGCGGCCGGCGCGGTCTGGTCGGAGGGAGCGCAGGCGGCCAGGGCCACGAGCGCCGCGGAAAGGGCAGTGAGTCGGATCGTATTCATCCGGCCACCCTACCGCCGGCGCCCGCCGCGGGCAATCGCGCTCAGCGGCCCCTGGGCTGCCGGTACACCAGCACCGGGATGGTGGAGTGCGTGAGCACCTTCAGGGTCTCGCTGCCGAGCACCAGTCCGCTGAGGCCGCGGCGCCCGTGCGACGCCATCGCGATCAGGTCGCAGCCGGCGTCGTTGGCGGCGTCGATGATCGCTTGCCAGGGATGGTCGCTCTCCGTCATCCGCGTCTGGCAGGGCACGCCCGCCGCAGCAGCCCGCCGCTCGGCGTCGGCCAGGCGCCGCGCGCCCTCTTCGCGGGCCATCTTCGTGTAGTCGTCGAAGCCGGCGGCGAGGGGCTCGCCGGTGACGCCGTAGACCTGGATCGGCGCGGTGACGGTGAAGAAGGTGACGCTGGCGCCGATGGACTTCGCGAACTCGAGTCCCTGCTCGACGGCCGACTGCGACAGCTCCGAGCCGTCGGTGGGGACCAGGATGTGCTTGTACATGGGCAATCCTCCTGTGGTTGGGGCCAGCATGCGTGCCGGCGCGCCGGCGCGCGTTGATCCAGGTCAACGGCTCACGAGGCCGCGTACAGCTCCAGAAGCACCGCTTCCGCCTCGGCCAGCTGCTCCACCAGGGCGGCGCGCCGGCGGGAGGCGTCGGTGGCCCGGGACGCCGCGTCCGGCCCGTCGTGGAACGCCGGATCCGCCAGCGAGGCGTCGATCCCGGCGATCCCGGCCTCGAGCTCCGCGACCCGGGCCTCGGCCCGCGCCAGCCGCTGCGGATTGGCCCTGCCCCGTGCCGGCTTCGGCGTGGCGGGCGGCGGCGGGGCGGCCGCGGCCGGCTTCGAAGGGGCGGCCGGCTTGCCGTCCTGCGGCCGCGAGCGCAGCCACGCGGCGTAGTCGTCGCGGTCGCCGTCGAAGGGCTGGACGCCGCCGCCGGAGCCCCGCCAGTAGGTGTCGCTCACCAGGCCGATCAGGTGGCGGTCGTGGGAGACCAGCGCGATCGCCCCGGGGAAGTCGCTGAGCGCTTCGGCCAGGGCCTCGCGCAT
>JAAZHF010000255.1 GCA_012510865.1 Gammaproteobacteria bacterium | reverse complement strand
CATCCAGGACGTCACCGGCAGCGTCTCGATCGGATCCGTGGGATCGGGCGACGTCGACGTGCGCCGCGTCGGTGGCGACCTGCGCGTGCGCGCCGTCGGCAGCGGGTCGGTCGATCATGACGGCGTCCGCGGCCGGGTCGAGCTTCCCCGGAAACGCTGAGCCTCGCCGAGGGAAACCCATGCCCGATCCCGTCTGGAAACCGGACGCGCCGCGCGCGCTCCTGCTCGCCACCGACCTGGATGGACGCTGCGACCGCGCGCTCGACCGCGCCGTCGCGCTTGCGCGGCGCTGGCAGGCGCGGCTGGTCGTGCTCACCGTCATCGAGCCCCCGGCGATGCCCCCTCCGCGGCCGGGTGATCCGCCGCGTCCGGCCCAGGCCAGTCCGGCCGCTCTGCGGGCCGCCGCCCGCCTGCGCAGCGAAGCAGGCCCCGCAGTCAGCTGGCTGGACTTCGAGCGCATCGTCCGCGAGGGCGACGTGGGGCGCAGCATCGACGCGGTGGCCGCCGAGACCGGCTGCAGCCTGGTCGTGACGGGCGTGGCCCGCGACGCGCTGTTCGGGCGCCACCTTCTGGGCTCGACGGTCTCCTGGCTCGCGCGGCACGGCTCGCTGCCGCTGCTCGTGGTCCGCGACCGCGCCCACGCGCCCTACCGGCGGCTGGTCGTCGCCAGCGACTTCTCCGGGTCGTCCGCGCGCGCGCTGGACGTGGCGCGCAGCCTGTTCCCGGACGCCGAGGCCTCGCTCTTCAGCGCCTTCGAAGTGCCCTACCTCGGCCTCCGCGACGGCGACCGGGAGGGCAGCGTGGCCCAGGTACGCGACCAGGCGCTCGAAAGCGCCCGCGAATTCCTCGCCAGCCACGGCCACCAGGGATTGCCCGTCGCCGTCGCGCACGGCGACGCGGCCAGCCGGCTGGCCGACCATGCGCTCGAAGCGGGCGCCGACCTGGTCGTGGCGGCCACCCATGGCCGCAGCGCCCTCTTCCACCTCCTGATCGGGAGCGTGGCGCGCGAGATCCTCGACGCCAGCCCCTGCGACACCCTCCTGGTCCCCGAGCCGGCCGCAAGGACGCCCGCACCGGCCTGAGGCCGGCTCCGCGCAGGGCGGTGCACCTCAGCCGCCCTGGATGCCCCCGCGGGTGAGCGCCAGCGGATCCAGCAGCCGGCGCAGGTCCGCTTCGGGCATGCCGGTCGCCTCGACCGCGACCTCGAGCACCGGGCGGCCCTCGCGGTAGGCCTGCTTGGCGATGGCGGCCGCCTTCTCGTAGCCGATCACGGGGTTGAGCGCGGTCACCAGGATCGGGTTGCGCCCAAGCGCCGCCTCGACCACGTCCCGGCGGACCACGAGCCCGGCGACGACGCGGTCGGCGAGCAGCCGCGTAACGGCCGACAGCAGGCCCACGGAATCGAGCAGGTTGGCCGCGATCAGCGGCAGGCCGACGTTGAGCTGGAAATTGCCGCCCTGCCCGGCCACCGTGATCGCGACGTGGTGGCCCATCACCTGCGCGCAGGCCATGAGGGTCGCCTCCGGGACCACCGGATTGACCTTGCCGGGCATGATCGCACTGCCCGGCTGCAGCGCCGGCAGCTCCACCTCGCCGAGGCCGGCCAGCGGACCGGAGTTCATCCAGCGCAGGTCGTTCGCGATCTTGGTCAGGGCCACGGCAAGCGCGTTGAGCTGGCCGGACAGCTCGACGGCGTCGTCCTGGGAGGCGATGCCCTCGAACTTGTCCTCCGCGGACACGAAGCGGGTGCCCGCCGCCGCCGAGAGCAGCCTCGCGACCTCCTTCCCGAAGCGGGGATCGGCGTTGATCCCGGTCCCGACCGCCGTGCCCCCGATCGGCAGCCGCCGCAGCCTCTTCAGGGCGTCGGCGAGGCGCGCCTCGGCCGATGCCAGCTGCGCCGACCAGGCCCCGAATTCCTGCGCGAAGGTCAGCGGCATCGCGTCCATCAGGTGGGTGCGACCGGTCTTGGCGACGCGGCGCAGGGAGCGGCCCTTGCGGTCGATCGCCTTGCGCAGGTGGGACAGCGCCGGGAGCAGGTCCTCGACCACCGCCAGCTGCGCCGACACTCGCAGCGCCGTCGGCACGACGTCGTTCGAGCTCTGCCCCAGGTTCACGTGGTCGTTCGGGTGCACGGGGCGCCGGCCGGCGCGCGTGGCGAGCGTCGCGATGACCTCGTTTGCGTTCATGTTCGAGGAGGTGCCCGATCCGGTCTGGTACACGTCCACGGGGAAATGGGCATCGTGCGCGCCGGCCGCGACTTCGCGCGCGGCCTTCCCGATCGACGCCGCCAGCCCCTTGGGCAGCAGGCCGAAGCCGGCGTTCGCCTCGGCGGCGGCGGCCTTGATCAGGCCCAGGGCGCGGATGAAGCCGCGCGGCATCGGCCGGCCGCTCACGGGGAAGTTCTCGACCGCGCGCTGGGTCGAGGCCCCCCACAGCGCATCGGCGGGCACCTGCAGTTCGCCCATGCTGTCGTGCTCGATCCGGAACTGCCTGCCTGCCATGACGGTCTCCAGCGCTGTGGGTACGCTGCGAGGATACCCGCGCGGCAGGCTCCGCCCCGCCCCCACCCGACGGGTAGAATGAACGGCCGCCCCGCCGGATCGCCCCGCCATGCCCGTCCTCGACCCGCTGCTCGCCCTCTCCCCGCTCGACGGCCGCTACGCCGGCAAGGTGGAGGCGCTGCGGCCGGTGTTCTCGGAGTTCGGCCTGATCCACGCCCGCGTCCGGGTGGAGGTCGAATGGCTGCTGGCCCTCGCGGGCGAGCCCGGGATCCCCGAGCTGGCGCCCTTCGGCGACGCCGCGACCGCGCGCCTGCGCGCCCTCGCCGACGACTTCGGCCCCGCCGACGCGGCCCGCGTCAAGGAGATCGAGCGCACCACCAACCACGACGTCAAGGCGGTGGAGTATTTCATCAAGGAGCGCCTGGCGGACGACGCCGGGCTCGGCCCCGCGCTGGAGTTCGTCCACTTCGCCTGCACCAGCGAGGACATCAACAACCTGGCCTACGGCCTGATGCTGGCGGCCGCGCGCAGCGACGTCATGCTGCCGGCGCTCGACGGCGTCACCGCCCGCCTGCGACGGATGGCGCATGACCTGGCCGACCTGCCGATGCTCTCGCGCACCCACGGCCAGACCGCCTCGCCCACCACCGTCGGCAAGGAGCTCGCCAACGTGGTCGCGCGCCTCGAGCGCCAGCGCGCCCAGCTGGTGGCCGTGTCGCTCACCGGCAAGGCGAACGGCGCGGTCGGCAACTACAACGCGCACGTCGCCGCCTATCCCGACGTCGACTGGCCGGCGTTCTCCCGCCGCTTCGTCGAGTCGCTGGGCCTGGACTTCAATCCCTACACCACCCAGATCGAACCGCACGACTGCGTCGCCGAGATCGCCGACGCGCAGAAGCGCATCGCCACCATCTGCATCGACCTCTGCCGCGACGTCTGGGGCTACATCTCGCTGGGCTACTTCCGGCAGGCGGTGAAGGCCGGCGAGGTCGGCAGCTCGACCATGCCGCACAAGGTGAACCCGATCGACTTCGAGAACGCCGAAGGCAACTTCGGCATCGCCGTCGCCCTGTTCGAGCACTTCGCCACGAAGCTGCCGGTCAGCCGCTGGCAGCGCGACCTCACCGATTCGACCGTGCTGCGCGCGCTGGGTACCGCCTTCGGCCACTCCCTGGTCGGCTTCGACGCCCTCGCGCGCGGCCTGGGCAAGCTGAGCGCGAACCCCGAGCGCCTGGCCGCCGACCTCGACGCGTCCTGGGAAGTGCTGGCGGAGGCGGTGCAGACCGTGATGCGCCGCCACGGCCTGCCCAGCCCCTACGAGCGCCTCAAGGAGCTGACCCGCGGCCAGGGGATCACCGCGGCCTCGATGCGCGGATTCATCGCCGGCCTTGAGCTGCCCGAGGAAGAGCGGCAGCGCCTGCTCGAGCTGACGCCCGCCGGCTACACCGGCCTTGCCGAACGCCAGGCGCGCGCGGTCTGACGCCGCCGCGCGGGAGAGCTGTCCATATGTCCAGGCGGAACCAGACCCTTCCCTTCGAAATCGAGGCCGCGCCCGGCGGGCCGCTGGGCATGGCCCCGCGGAGCTTCCTGCGCGACTACTGGCAGAAGCGGCCGCTGCTGGTCCGGGGCGCCTTCCCGGGCTACGTGTCGCCGGTCGAACCCGAGGACCTGGCCGGCCTGGCCTGCGAGGACGGCGTCCTCGCCCGCCTGGTCCAGCACGACCGCGCCCGTGACGCCTGGACGGTGCGCAGCGGCCCCTTCCCCGAGGAGATGTTCCCCGGGCTGGGGGACCGCGACTGGACCCTGCTGGTCCAGGACATGGACAAGTGGGATCCCGACATCGCCCGGCTGCTGCCGGCCTTCGCCTTCCTGCCGCGGTGGCGGGTCGACGACATCATGGTCAGCTTCGCGGCGACCGGCGGCTCGGTCGGCGCCCACGTCGACCAGTACGACGTCTTCCTGCTGCAGGCGCAGGGCCACCGCCGGTGGCAGATCGACGCATCGGAGGCCATGGGCCGCGGCCGACCGCCGCTGGATTTCCGCGACGACGCGGAGATCAGGCTGCTGCGCCGCTTCACCCCCACCCACGACTGGGTCCTGGGTCCGGGGGACATGCTCTACCTGCCGCCGCAGGTGCCCCACCACGGCGTGGCCGAGGACCCCTGCCTGACCTTCTCGCTCGGGATGCGCGCGCCCTCGGTCGCCGAGCTGATGGGCGACTACGTCGACACGCTGGCCGCGGCGGCCGACGATGCCCTGCGCTACACCGACGCCGACCTCGACCCGGCGGGCGACCCGCACGAGATCGACTCCGCCGCGATGGCGCGCGTGGTGCAGGCCCTCAACGCCGTGCGCATGCCCGACGCCGACGCGCTCGGCGACTGGTTCGGCCGCTTCATCACGCTTTACCGCGCCGCGGCCGGTCCCGGCCAGGGCGAGGGCCAGCCGCTCGCCGTCGACGAACTGTCGCGCGCGCTGGACGGTGGCCTCGTGGTCGAGCGCTACCCCTGGACCCGGGTCGCCTGGCGCCGCGCCGCCCGCGGCGCGCGCCTGTATGCCGCGGGCGGGGCCTGGCCGATGGCGGTGGCCGACGCCAGGCGGCTCGCCGCCGAGCCCCGCGTCGACGCAGGCGCGTGGTCCCGGCTCGGGGGCAAGGGCCGCGAATGCCTTGCCGCGCTGCTCGCGGGCGGCCAGTACCAGCTCGCGGAACCCGACGCGGAGGTGCCATGACCCCCATTCCCGCCAGCGGCAGCATCGCCGTCACCGACCGCGAGAGCGCGGTCCGCGCCACCGTGGACCTGGTCAAGGGCGCACGCCGCCACATCCGCATCCTGAGCCGGCTGCTGGACCCCGGGCTGTACGACGATCCGCGCGTGCTTGAGGCGCTGCGTGCGTTCGCGACCTCGACCAGCGACGCCGGGGTCCGGCTGCTCGTGCACGACGCGACCGCGATCCAGCGCGCCCATGCCCCCCTCCTCGGCCTGGCGCAGCGCCTTCCCAGCGTGTTCGAATTCCGCGAACTGGCCGATCCCGTCGACCGCGCGCGCGCCGACGCGTTCATCACCACCGACGGCGGCGGCTGCTACCACCGCGAGTTCGGCCATCGCTTCGACGGCGAGGCCATGCCGTCCGGCGCCGGCCGCGCGCGCCAGCTGGCCGAGGCCTTCGATCCCGTCTGGGAGCGCTCGCGGCCCTGCACCGAGCTGCGCACGCTCGGCCTGTGACCGCGATCCGGTACGGCCGCCGACGGAACGCTCAATGACCGGGGCCGTGATGCGTCGCATGAACGCGACCGGCTATAATTGCCGCTTCCCCTCCCCGCCCACGTGCCGCGGCCGCAACCCCAACTTGCGGGACTGGCGCGCGCCATCCAAGAAGAGTCCGACCAGACAGACGTGGACAGTCTCCTGAAGCAGTTTGCGCAGTCCTCCCAGCTCGGTGCCAACGCCGCATTCATCGAGGACCTGTACGAGCAGTATCTCGTTGACCCGGCCAGCGTCGGCGACACGTGGAAGGCCTGGTTCGACGGGTTCAAGGGCCGCGAGGCCGGTGACGTCCCGCACTCGGTGGTCATGGACTCCGTCGCCCGGGCCGGCCGAGAGGCAAGGAACGGCATCGTGGCCGTCGCCGGCGGCGTCGACACGGAGGCCCAGCGCAAGCAGGGCTCGGTGCTCAAGCTGATCACCGCCTACCGTTCGCGCGGGCACCTGCAGGCCGACACCGATCCGCTCGGCATGGCCGAGAAGATCCCGGCCCCGGACCTCGACCTGCCCTTCCACGGCCTGTCCGACGCCGACCTCGACACCGAGTTCGCCACCGGCCCCGGCGGCAGCACCAGCACCTTCGGCGGCGCGCCGCGCATGCGCCTGCGCGAGCTGCTCGCCATGCTCCGCGCCACCTACGCGGGCACGATCGGTGCCGAGTTCATGCACATCCCCGAGGCCGCCCAGCGGCGCTGGATGTACGAGCGCATGGAGCGGGCGGGCGGGCGCTACAGCCACACCCCGGACGAGCAGCGCCGCATCCTCGAGCGCCTCACCGCGGCCGAGGGCCTGGAGCGCTACCTGCACACCAAGTACGTCGGCCAGAAGCGCTTCTCGCTCGAGGGCGGCGACTCCCTGATCCCGCTGCTCGACACCGTGATCCGCAGCGCCGGCAGCGACGGCGTCAAGGACATCGTGATCGGCATGGCCCACCGCGGCCGCCTGAACGTGCTGGTCAACACGCTGGGCAAGAACCCGCGCCGCCTGTTCGACGAGTTCGAAGGCAAGTTCGAATACGACCCGCGCGCCCACGCCGGCGACGTGAAGTACCACATGGGCTTCTCCGCCGACGTCGCCACCGATGGCGGCCCGGTGCACCTGGCGCTCGCCTTCAACCCCTCGCACCTGGAGATCGTCGATCCGGTGGTCGCGGGCTCGGTGCGCTCCCGCCAGGAGCGCCGCAAGGACGCCGACCGCCGGCTGGTGAGGCCGATCCTGATCCACGGCGACGCCGCCTTCGCGGGCCAGGGCGTGGTCATGGAGCTGTTCCAGATGTCGCAGGCCCGTGGCTTCGCGGTCGGCGGCACGGTCCACATCGTGGTCACCAACCAGGTGGGCTTCACCACCAGCGCCCGCGAGGACGCGCGGTCCACGCTGTACTGCACCGACGTGGCCAAGATGATCGGCGCGCCCGTGCTGCACGTGAACGCGGACGACCCCGAGGCCGTGGCCTTCGCCGCCCGCCTGGCCTACGACTTCCGCCAGGAGTTCCGCAAGGACGTGGTCATCGACCTGGTCTGCTATCGCCGCCACGGCCACAACGAGGCCGACGAGCCGGCGATCACCCAGCCGGTGATGTACCAGGTCATCCGCAAGCACAGGACCACGCGCGAGCTGTACGCCGCGCGCCTCGAGGCCGAGGGCGTCCTGCCCGCGGGCGGCGGCCAGGAGCTGGCCGAGGCCTACCGCGACAAGCTCGATTCCGGCGAAGTGACCACCGAGCTGGCCGAGGTCGAGAAGACGCCCCGGAGCAGCCGCCTGTTCGTCGACTGGCCGGGCCTCCTGGCGGGCCATATCGACGACGAGGTCGCGACCACGGTCGCGCGGGACCGGCTGGGCGAACTGGCGACCGCGATCACCACGATCCCCGACGACGTCAAGCTGCACTCGCGCGTCGCCAAGGTCTACGAGGACCGCCGCAGGATGGCCTCGGGCGAACTCCCCGCCGACTGGGGCTTCGCCGAGAACCTGGCCTACGCCACGCTTCTCGACGAGGGCTACGGGCTCCGCCTGGTGGGCCAGGACGTCGGCCGCGGCACCTTCACCCACCGCCACGCCATCCTCCACGACCAGGCCACCGACAGCTACTACCTGCCGCTGCGCCAGCTGGTCGACAGCCCCGAACGGGCCACCGTGATCGACTCGCTGCTCAGCGAGGAGGCCGTGATGGCCTACGAGTACGGGTTCTCGACCACCGATCCGGGCACGCTGTGCATCTGGGAAGGCCAGTTCGGCGACTTCGCCAACGGCGCCCAGGTCGTGATCGACCAGTTCATCGCCTCCGGCGAGGCCAAGTGGGGCCGTCTCAGCGGCCTGACGCTGCTGCTGCCGCACGGCTACGAAGGCCAGGGTCCGGAGCACAGCTCGGCGCGCCTGGAGCGCTTCCTGCAGCTGTGCGCGCTGGAGAACATGCACGTCTGCGTGCCCTCCACCCCGGCCCAGGCCTTCCACATGCTGCGCCGGCAGATGCACATGACCACGCGCAAGCCGCTGGTGGTGATGTCGCCGAAGTCGCTGCTGCGCCACAAGCTCGCGGTGTCCAGCCTCGACGAGCTCGCCAACGGCCGCTTCCAGCACCTCATCGGCGACGCCTCGGTCGATCCGGGCAAGGTCGAGCGCGTGGTGCTGTGCTCCGGCAAGGTGTATTACGACCTGCTCGAGGAGAAGGACAAGCGCGGCCTGGATGGCATCGCCCTGGTGCGCGTCGAGCAGCTGTATCCCTTCCCGCGCGCAGCCCTGGTCGAGGAGCTCGGCCGCTACGGCAAGGCGACCTCGGTCATCTGGTGCCAGGAAGAACCGCAGAACCAGGGTGCGTGGTACCAGATCCGCCACCACCTGCAGGCCTGCGTGCCGGCCGGTCTGGAGCTGCACTACGCCGGACGCCAGCGCTCGCCCTCCCCCGCCGTCGGCCACTTCGCCGACCACGTCGTCGAGCAGGAGAAGCTGGTAGACGACGCCCTCGCCTCGCCCGTCGGCAGCGTCTTCGCCGCCGACTGACCCCCAACGCCCCAAGCCACGACCAGACCAGGACGCATCAAGACCATGGCCACCGAGATCAAGGTACCGGTACTCCCCGAATCCGTTTCCGACGCGACCATCGCCACCTGGCACAAGAAGGTGGGTGATGCCGTCGCGCGCGACGAGAACATCGTCGACCTCGAGACCGACAAGGTGGTGCTCGAGGTGCCCTCGACCGTCGAAGGCGTGATCAAGGAGCTGAAGTTCGCCGAGGGCGACACGGTCACCAGCCAGCAGGTGCTGGCCGTGATCGAGGAAGGCGCCGCGCCCGCCAGGGCCGCCGACGCCGGCAAGGCCGAAGCGCCGAAGGGCGAGGCCAGGGCCGCCGAGGTCGAGGCCGCGCGCGAGGAAGGCCCGACCATGGCCCGGAAGCCCGGCGCCTCGGCGCCCCCGGCGGCCAAGGGCACCGGCGAACTGCCCCCGGGCGCACGCTTCACCGCGGTCACCGAAGGCATCGATCCGTCGCAGGTCGAGGGCACCGGCCGCCGCGGCGCGGTGACCAAGGAAGACCTGGTCAACTACGCCTCGGGCAGGACCGCGGGCGTCTCCGGCGGCCACCGCCCGGAGGAGCGCGTGCCGATGACCCGCATCCGCAAGCGCATCGCCGAGCGCCTGATGCAGTCGAAGGAGTCGATCGCGATGCTGACCTCGTTCAACGAGGTCAACCTGGGCAAGGTCATGGCCATGCGCAAGGAGCTCGGCGAGAGCTTCCAGAAGCAGCACGGCATCAAGCTCGGCTTCATGAGCTTCTTCGCCAAGGCCGCGGCCAACGCCCTGCAGAAGTTCCCCGTGGTCAACGCGTCCGTCGACGGCGACGACATCATCTACCACGGCTACGCCGACATCTCGATCGCGGTCTCCACCGACCGCGGCCTGGTGACGCCGGTGCTCCGCAACGTCGAGCGCATGGGTTTCGCCGACGTCGAGAAGGCGATCGCCGACTACGCCACCAAGGCCCGCGACGGCAAGTTGTCGCTCGACGACCTCCAGGGCGGCACCTTCACCATCACCAACGGCGGCATCTACGGCTCCTTGATGTCCACCCCGATCCTGAACATGCCCCAATCCGGCATCCTGGGCATGCACAACATCGTCCAGCGCCCCGTGGCGGTGAACGGCGAGGT
>JAAZHF010000254.1 GCA_012510865.1 Gammaproteobacteria bacterium | reverse complement strand
GCGCAGATCGGGTCGATCTCGGTGACGATCACGCGGGCACCGTAGGCGCGCAGCGAGGCCGCCGAGCCCTTGCCGACGTCGCCGTAGCCGCAGACCACGGCCACCTTGCCGGCCAGCATCACGTCGAGCGCACGCTTCAGGCCGTCGGCCAGCGACTCGCGGCAGCCGTACAGGTTGTCGAACTTCGACTTGGTGACCGAATCGTTCACGTTGATCGCGGGCACCAGCAGCTTGCCGGCCTCGGCAAGCTGGTACAGGCGGTGCACGCCGGTGGTGGTCTCTTCGGAGACGCCCTTCCAGTCGGCGACGACGCGGGTCCAGTAGCCCGGGCGCTCCTTCCGCACGCGCTTGAGCAGGTCCTTGATCACCTGCTCCTCGTGGCTGCCCGAGGCCGAGTTCACCCAGCTCTCGTCGCCCTGTTCGAGCTCGTAGCCCTTGTGGATCAGCAGCGTCACGTCGCCGCCGTCGTCGACCACCATCTGCGGGCCGAGGAAGCCGCCCTTGCCGTCGGGGAAGCTCAGCGCCTCGAGCGTGCAGTCCCAGTATTCCTCGAGCGTCTCGCCCTTCCAGGCGAAGACCGGGGTGCCGCTGGCGGCGATCGCGGCCGCGGCGTGGTCCTGGGTGCTGAAGATGTTGCAGGATGCCCAGCGCACGTCGGCGCCGATGTCCTTCAGCGTCTCGATCAGCACCGCGGTCTGGATGGTCATGTGCAGCGAGCCGGTCACGCGCACGCCCTTGAGCGGGGCGGCGGCGGCGTGCTTGCGGCGGATGGACATCAGGCCGGGCATCTCGTGCTCGGCGATGTCGATCTCCTTGCGGCCCCAGTCGGCCAGGGAGATGTCGGCGACCTTGTAGTCGCCCCCGGTGGAAAAGGTCTTGACCTGTGCGTTCATGCGGAAGCTCCGGTTTCTGCTCCCTGTCCCGCTCGCGGGAGAGGGTTGGGTAGGGGGAACCGGGCGCCGTTGCAGTCATCGTCGCCGAGCCTGGTGGTCCGGGCCTGGTGAAGGCCGGTCCATCGCAGCGCCCCTCGGCGGGACCCGGGATTATATCGCGATCCAGGTGTCCGGCGCCCCGCCCATGACCCTCGCCACGGGTCCCCCGGCGCGGCCCGGGCTAGGCTGCGTGGTTTCCCCAGTCAGGAGTCCCGCCTTGGCCATGCGCGCGCTGAAGCCCCTTGCCGCTCCACTGCTCCTTGCCGCCCTCATGTGGCCCGCCACGCATGCGCGGGCGCAGGGCGAGGCCCCCGCGGAGGCCGCCAGCGCGACCCAGGGCTACCTGCTGCCGTCGCCGGAGCTGCAGGCGATCGTGGACGCACCGCGGCCGCCCGGCATGAGCCTGTCGCCGAGGCGCGACCTGATCGCCTACACGCGGCGCCCCTCGCTCCCCGGCATCGACGTGGTCGCGCAGCCCGAATTGCAGCTCGCCGGCCTGCGCATCCATCCGCGCACCCACTCGCGCAGCGCCTTCAGCTTCGCCGACGATCTCTGGCTGCAGGCGGTGGATGGCGGCGGGGAGCGCGCGGTCGAGGGCCTGCCGAGGCCGCTCGCGCTGTCGTCGCTGCAGTGGTCGCCGGACCAGCGGCACATCGCCTTCAGCCACGTCGACACCGGCGCCGGTCGCGTGGAGCTGTGGCTGGTGGACGTGGCCGCCGCCCGTGCGCGGCGCCTGCTCGAGCGGCCCCTGGGCAGCGTGGTGGGCAGCGGCTTCGACTGGCTGCCCGGCGGCGACGGTCTGATCGCGCTGTTGCGTCCTGCGGGGCAGCGCGCGGCGCCGGGGCACGACGGCGTGCCCACCGGGCCCAACGTGCAGGAAACGCAGGGCGACGGGCGCGTGCAGAGCCTGCGCACCTACCAGGACCTGCTCGCCAATCCCCACGACGAGGCGCTGTTCGCGCACTACATGACCAGCCAGCTGGTGAAGGTCGGCCTCGACGGCCGCACCACCGACATCGGCGCGCCGGCGATGTACGTCGGCGCCTCGGTCTCACCGGATGGCCGCCACCTGCTGCGCCAGCGCATCGAGCGCCCGTTCTCCTACCTGGTGCCGTACACGCGCTTCCCGCGGCGCATCGACGTCATCGACCTCGAGGGGCGCCTGTTGCACACGGTGGCCACGCTGCCCCTGGTCGAGGGCCTGCCCCCGGGCAACGACGCGGTGGCAGCCGGCGTTCGCGGCATCGGCTGGCGGGCGGACGCGCCGGCGACCCTGGTCTGGGCCGAGGCGCAGGACGGCGGGGATCCCGCGCGCGAGGCCGCGGTGCGCGACCGGGTGTTCGCGCACGCCGCGCCGTTCACCGGTGCACCGGAGGCGCTGGCCGACCTGTCGATGCGCTATGGCGGCATCCAGTGGGGCCATGGCGAGCTGGCGCTCCTGACCGAGTACTGGTGGAAGACCCGGCAGATGCGCGAGTGGCGGCTGTCGCCCGACGGCGGCCCGGCGCCGCGGCTGCTGCGCGAGGGCTCCTTCGAGGACCGCTACGCCGATCCCGGATCGCCGGTGATGCAGGCGGACGACAGGGGCTTCGCGCGCCTGCTGACCACCGCCGGCGGCGAATCCATCTACCGCATCGGCCTGGGCGCCTCGCCCGAGGGCGACCGCCCCTTCCTCGACCGCCAGGACCTCGCGGGTGGCGGGACCGAGCGCCTGTTCCATTCGCAGGCTCCCTGGTACGAAGTGCCCGTCGCCCTGCTCGACGCCGGGGCCACGCGGATCCTGACCTCCCGCGAATCGCCGACCCGGCCGCAGAACGTGCTGCTGCGCACCCTGGGCACCGATGCCGACCCGGTGGCGCTCACCGACTTCGCGCATCCCACGCCTGCGCTGCGCGGCGTGACCAAGGAGCAGATCCGCTACGCGCGGGCCGACGGCGTCGAACTCACCGCCGACCTCTACCTCCCGCCCGGCCATGACGCGGAGCGCGACGGCCCCCTGCCGATGCTGGTCTGGGCCTATCCGCGCGAGTTCAAGTCCGCGGACGCGGCGAGCCAGGTGCGCGGCTCGCCCTACGAGTTCAACTACATCAGCTACTGGGGGCCGCTGCCGTTCCTGGCGAAGGGATACGCGGTGCTCGACGGCCCGACGATGCCGATCGTCGGCGAGGGCGACGCGGAGCCGAACGACACCTACGTGGAACAGCTCGTGGCGAGCGCCCGGGCGGCCGTCGACGAGGTGGTCCGTCGAGGCGTCGCCGACCGCGACCGGATCGCGGTCGGCGGGCACTCCTACGGTGCCTTCATGACCGCCAACCTGCTTGCGCACTCCGACCTGTTCCGCGCCGGCATCGCGCGCAGCGGCGCGTACAACCGCTCGCTGACGCCCTTCGGCTTCCAGGCGGAGGAGCGCAACTACTGGGAGGCCACCGGGGTCTACCACGCCATGTCGCCCTTCGACCACGCCGATCGCATCAACGAGCCGCTGCTGCTCATCCACGGCGAGGAGGACAACAACTCCGGCACCTTCCCGATGCAGAGCGAGCGGATGTACGCGGCCATCAAGGGCCTCGGGGGCACCGCGCGCCTGGTGATGCTGCCGAGGGAGTCGCACGGCTATCGCGCGCGCGAGTCGATCCTGCACATGCTGGCGGAAACCGAAGCATGGCTGGAGCGGCACGTGGGCGAGCGGGAACGACGTTGACCGGCCGGGGGAGGAAGGGCATGCCGCTGAAGGGGCGAGTCGCGATTGTCACGGGCGCGGGGGGCGGACTGGGCCGCGAGCACGCGCTGTACCTGGCCCGCAAGGGTGCCCGGGTGGTGGTCAACGACCTCGGCGCCGAACAGGCCGCCGGAGTCGCCGCGGAGATCCGCGCGGCGGGAGGCGACGCCGTGTCCGCCGTGGCGTCGGTTACCGACGAAGCCGCGGTCGCGGCGATGGCCGGGCGCGTGCTGGACGACTGGGGCCGGATCGACATCCTGGTCAGCAATGCCGGGATCCTGCGCGACAAGAGCTTCGGCAAGATGGAGCTGGACGCCTTCCGCGAAGTAGTCAACGTGCACCTGATGGGGGCGGCGATCTGCTGCAAGGCGGTCTGGGGAACGATGCGCGCGCAGGGCCACGGCCGCATCGTCCTGACCACGTCGTCGTCGGGGCTGTGGGGCAACTTCGGGCAGGCCAACTACGGTGCCGCGAAGATGGCGCTGGTCGGGCTGATGCAGACCCTGGCCATCGAGGGCGACAGGTACGGCATCCGCGTCAACTGCCTCGCGCCCACCGCGCGCACTCGGATGATGGAAGGCATCCTTCCGGAGGACCAGCTGGCGGTGCTCGATCCGGCGCTGGTCAGCCCGGCGCTGCTGCCGCTGGTGGTCGACGATGCGCCGTCGCGCGCGATCGTCTGCGCCGGCGGCGGGCACTTCGCGCGGGCGCAGGTGACGCTCAGCCAGGGCCGCCATCTGGGGGGCGGCGACGACGCCGGCGAACGGCTGGTCGCCGCCTGGAACGAGGTTGCCGACCCAGCCGGTCAGGTCGTGCCTGCGTACGGCTTCACCCAGGCCGAGCGCGAGGTCGCCAGCGCGCGCGGAAACGCCGCCGTCGAGGCCTGAAACGGAAACGGGCCGCGTCGCGGCCCGTTCCCCTGGCGGCTGCCCTGCCTTGCCGGGCCCTACTTGAGCCTGGCGGCCTTCCGCAGCTCCTCCGCCTTGTCGGTCTTCTCCCAGGAGAAGGCGGTGGCGGTGTGGGCCTTGCCGGCGGCATCGGTGTAGGCCACGTCCTGCGGCTTGCGGCCGAAGTGGCCGTAGCTCGCGGTGCGCTGGTATATCGGGTGCACCAGGTCGAGCATCCGGATGATGCCGTACGGGCGCAGGTCGAAGTGGCGGCGGATCAGCTTCTCGATCACTGCGTCGGACACCTTGCCGGTGCCGAAGGTGGTGACCGAGATCGAGGTCGGCTCGGCCACGCCGATGGCGTAGCTCAGCTGCACCTCGCAGCGGTCGGCCAGCCCGGCGGCCACGACGTTCTTGGCGACGTAGCGCGCCGCATAGGCGGCCGAGCGGTCGACCTTCGACGGGTCCTTGCCCGAGAACGCGCCGCCGCCGTGCCGCGCCCAGCCGCCGTAGGTGTCGACGATGATCTTGCGGCCAGTCAGGCCGCAGTCGCCCACGGGGCCGCCGATCTCGAACTTGCCGGTCGGGTTGATGTGGTACTTGGTGCCCCTGTGCAGCCACTTCGCGGGCAGCACCGGCTTCAGGATCTCTTCGCGCACCGCCTCGATCAGGTCCTTCTGGCGGATCCCGGGGGCGTGCTGCGTGGACAGGACCACGGCGTCGATGGCGACGGCCACGCCATCCTCGTAGCGCAGGGTCACCTGGCTCTTGGCGTCGGGGCGCAGCCACGGCAGCGGCGACTTCTTCTTCTTGCGCACCTTCGCCTGCTGTTCCACCAGGCGGTGGGACAAGTGGATGGCCGCGGGCATGCAGCTCGAGGTCTCGTTGGTGGCGTAGCCGAACATCAGGCCCAGCTCGCAGGCGCCCATCTCCTCAGGCTTCTTGCGGTCCACGCCCTGCGCGATGTGCGGGCTCTGCTTGCCGATCAGGTTCAGCACGCCGCAGGTGGCGCCGTCGAAGCCGACGTCGCTGGAGTCGTAGCCGATGTCGAGGATCACCTTGCGGGTCAGGGCCTCGAGGTCGATCCACGCACTGGTGGTGATCTCGCCGGCGACGATCGCCACGCCGGTCTTCACCATGGTCTCGCAGGCCACGCGCGCGCCCTTGTCCTGGGCAAGGATGGCGTCGAGGACGGCGTCGGAGATCTGGTCAGCGATCTTGTCCGGATGGCCTTCGGAGACCGATTCGGAGGTGAAGAGGGTGCTGGACATCGGCCTTATATCCCTTGATTCGGATGGAGAGATGGGCGCGCATGATACACGGCGCCGCGGCAGGGTGCATTGTGCAGCACCGGCGGCGCCGCGGGTCCGGTCAGCGGGCGTCGGGCGGGCCCGGCGTCGCGGGATCCATCGTGACCGCGAACACGGTCAGTCCCCAGGGCGCGGGTAGCCGCCCGTCGGAGCGCACGCCGATCGCGGCCACTTCGCGTCCGGGATGCGGGTTGGGCAGCCCGGCGGCGAACAGGGCCTCGCCGTAGCGGGTGAGGAGGGCGGTGCGCAGTCCCGGCGGAGGCCGGTAGTCGTCCCCCAGCACGTACACCGCTCCCGGGCCGCTGCGCAGCGGCACGCGCGAGCTGCTTCCGTCGCGGTAATGGAAGACGAAGTCCGCGACCGGCGCCTCGTGCACGCGGAGCAGGGCCCCGAGCGAGCCGAGCACGTGGGCGCCGGCGTAGCGCCCGCGGGGTACCGGAAGCTCGAACCCCGGCGCCGCGGTGCCTCCGTCGGCCGCGTTCCCGGGGCGCAGTTCGACCACCCCGCGTAGGTCGTAGTCCACGCCGAGAAGGCGCTGTGGACCCGCCGGTACCCAGCATCGGCCATCGCCCTGCGGCGTGGCGCGCGCGTGCTGGTGGAGCGGCGCCGAATACACGGGCCCGAGGTCGAGGACGTGGCCCGGCAATCCCGGCGACCGCGGTGGGATCCCGGGCGCCGCCGGCAGGCACGAGCTCGCCGAGAACGGCAGCCCGCCCGCGAAGCGCCGCGCTCCGGCCGGACGGCCGCGCAGCATTTCCAGGATCCCGGGTCCCGGCCCGGTGAAGCGGCTCGCGGTGGCCGGCGACAGCAGCTGCGCCTCCGCCGACACCAGTGGCTCGGGCCGCGGGTCGGCTTCGAGCGACCAGTGCAGCCAGCGGCCGAGGAAGGTGCGCGCGAGGAGCTGGCGCCCGTCCGGCGAGAACGCCAGCTGCGAGATCGCGTCGGGACCCGGCAGCCAGTGCTTGAGCACCGCGCCCAGCGGCCGCCCGTCCTCGGCGTCGACGAGCAGCACGCCCCTGGAGACCGCCTGCGCCAGGATCGCGCCGTCGGGACTGAAAGCCTGCGCATGGACGAGGCGCGCGCCGCGCGGCGTGCCGATCGACCGCGTCCGGCCATCCGGGTCGAGCAGCAGCGAGACGTCGTTGAAGGCGGTGAAGCCGGGCGTGCCGCTCATCGCCGCGCGCGCGTCGGCGCCGCGCAGCCGGATGTCGTAGGCGCGCGCGGCCAGCTCCATCGACGCCAGCTCGTGCCCGCCGTCACCGAGCGACCACCACCGCAGGCGGTTGTCCAGGGCGAGCGGCGCCTGCAGGTACTGCACCAGCGCATCCCGCCCGGCGGCGTGGGACTCGAGCATCACCAGCATCCCTTCGGGGGCGGGCAGGTGCAGCAGCGGACGGCGCAGGTCGCCGGCATCGAAGACCCAGGTCGCGTCGCGGGCGCCGAGCACCACGCGCCCGCCGTCGATGGCCTGGACGCGGGTATAGGGTCCGATGACGGGCGGGCCGAGCGCGCGGCCGTCCGCGAGCGAGAACGCCTGCACGGCGCCCATGGAATCGTCCGCGCCGGCATCGAGCCAGCGGGCGACCAGGACCGGCCCGTCCCCGCCGAGCGCGAGGTGCGTGGGGCTGCCGCCCAGGCGCAGCGGAGGCAGGCGCTCGACGCCCCGGCGCCAGTCGAATACGTGCAGGTCGGGCCCGCTGCTGGCGACCAGGCTGCGGCCGTCGGCCGCGAGCACCGCGAATCCGACCGTGCCGGGAACCCGCATCGGCGGCGACAGCGGGCGGCCGTCGCGCGGATCGAACACCTGGACGCGGCTCCCGTCGATGCCCACCACGTGCCGTCCGTCGAAGTCCAGCCGCGCTTCCTGCTGCGTCGGCGCCGGCCACGGCAGCGTCGGCGCGTCCGGCAGGTGCCAGATGCGCAGGCTGCCGTCCTGGCCGCCGGTCGCGAGCAGCTGCCGCTCGCGGTCGAACATGCTGGCGAATCGCGGCAGGAACGAGGGATGGGTGATCTCCGGCGCCACCTGCGCCACACGGGCGAGCCCGCCTTCACTGGAGTCGCCCTCGGAGATCGACCAGAGCCGGATGCGGTCGAACTGCATCAGCAGCGCAAGGCAGGTCGGCTCCGGCTGCGGGTCGGTTCCTCCGCAGTCGACCTGGTGGCCCCAGAGCGGGTCGTCGTTGCGGACGCGGCCGAGCACGCGCCCTTCCGGGATCGAGAGGAGGAAGAAGTCGCCATTGGCGAAGCTCGCGGCCAGCCGCGCGCCGTCGGCGGAGAACGACAGCCAGGCCGGGCGGGCCAGGCTGGGCAGGAGCATGCGCCGCCGTCCCGACTGCGCGTCGAGCAACAGCACCTCGCCGGAGAGGCGGCCGGCCGCGATGTGGCGCCCGTCCGGACTCACGGCCCACGCGCCGAAGCGGTCGGCGCCGGGGCCGGCGGGGACGAGGTGGCGCGTGTCCAGCGTGCGCGGGTCGAGGATGCGGAGCCCGGCGGCGCCGTCGAGCATGGCCACGAACGCGGGCCCGCGGGCGATGATCCAGTCGTGGTGCCAGGGGACGTCCATCGCGCGCCTGGGCGTGAGCGGCCGCCAGCCCTCCGCCTCGAACAGCTGGATCCACGAACGCCTGTCGCTCAGCAGCACGAAGCGGCCGTCGTCGCTCCACGCCTGGTACGAGGCGTCGCGCAGCACCGGCCGGTCCGGGAGCGGCGTCCGGCTGCCATCGGCGACCGCCAGGCGATGCGTCGATGCGCCGGGGATGCCGTGGACGACGGGCGCGTGCTCGGTCACCAGCAGCCAATGGCCGTCCGCGCTGAAGCGGATGTGGCGCAGCTGGTCGTCGCCGTCCTCGGCGGCGCTGGGACCCAGCGCGACCTGCCACAGCAGCTCGCCGCCCACCGCCTGGTACAGCGCGACCCGGTTCCGCCCCAGGCCCAGCGCGACGTAGCGGCCGTCGCCGCTGAGCGCGAGCGTATGCACCGGCGCGCCGACGTCGACGACCGACAGCAGGGTCGGCGCCTGGCTCTGGATCAGGCGCAGGCGCAGCCGTTCGGACGCGGCCGCCGCGTCGGCGCCCGCCTCCTCCTGCTCGCGCAGGTTCTCCGCCAGCAGCGGGAGCACCTGGTAATCGCGGCCTTCCTGCAGCAGCCGCCAGCCGGTTTCGTGGCGCTGCGTCCAGAGGTTGGCGCGCGCGGTCGCGGCTGCCGCCTCGGCCTCGCGGCGCATGTGGTTGGTGGCGACCAGCCCGGCCGCCAGCGCCGCGACGGCGAACAGCGAGATCGCCGCCAGCTTGCGCTCGCGGCGCGCCCAGCGCGCGGTGCGGGCCAGCATGCCCAGCGGCCGCACCTTGACCTCGCGTCCGTCCAGGAATCGCCCGAGGTCGTCGGCGAGCGCGCGCGCGCTGGGATAGCGCCGCGTCGGATCCTCCTGCAGGCACTTCAGGCAGATCGCCTCGAGGTCGCGCGGAAGCCGGGGCCGGTAGCGGCGCGGATTGCGCACCAGTCCGCGGCGGTGGGCGGTCTCGAGCGTGCGCATGCCGCTGCGTTCGAAAGGGGCGTGGCCGGTCAGTGCTTCGTAGAGCGTCGCCCCCAGGCCCCAGACGTCGGCCGCCGGCCCCAGCACCTGGCCCGGCGAGAGCTGCTCGGGGGCCATGTACCCGGGCGTGCCGGCGATGCTGTTGCCGGCCACGGCGTTCTGGCGGTCCACGCGCCGCGCCAGGCCGAAGTCGGTGACCCGCGGCAGGCCGTCGCTGCCAAGGATCACGTTCGCGGGCTTCAGGTCGAGGTGCAGCACGCCGAGCCGGTGCGCATAGTCCACCGCCTCGGCCAGCGTGCGCAGGCAGGCCGCCGCCTGCCGCGTGGACAGGGGGCCTTCGCGCGCCAGCCGCTGGGCCAGGCTCTCGCCCTCGACCAGCGCCATGGCGTAATAGACGAGGTCGCCGTGCTCGCCGATGCCATGGACGGTGACGATGCTGGGGTGCTGCAGGCGCGCCGCGTTGCGGGCCTCGCTCTGCAGCGCCTCGATGAAATCGGGCGACGCCCAGCAGCCGTCCACCAGCAGCTTGATCGCGACCTCGCGGTCGAGCGAGCGCTGGTGCGCGCGATAGACCACGCCCATGCCGCCGCGGCCGATGCGCTCCTTCAGCTCGTAGTCGCCGAAGTCGCGCTGCGCGGGATCCTCCAGGTCGAGTTCGAGGCCGCGGCCGTCGTCGTCGAGCAGCAGCCAGGTGCTGTCGCCGGCGGTGGGTCCCGTCCCGGGGTGGGTGCTGTGGCCCAGCGCGATGCGCGCCAGAGCGGACGGCGGGGAGGCGCGCGCCGCGTGGGCGCGGCCGCCATCGCCCGTGCTCACTGGACGCGCTCCGAGAGCGCGCGCCGCAGTTCCGTCAGCTCCTCCTCGAGCTGGTCCGGGCCGTCGACGGTCTCAAGCAGCTCCAGCCGCACCAGGTATCGCAGGCGTTGCCGCATGCGATGCGCCTGCACCGCCAGCGTGTTGCCGCGGATGCCGGTGCGCTCCGCGAGCCGGCGCAGCTCGCTGCCGTCGGCCCGTTCGGCCAGCAGGGGGGCGAGCATCTCGTACTGCGCGCGCTTGCCATGCCGGGTCCACTCATCCTCGAGCCGCTGGTTCGCGCGCGCCACCACGGTG
>JAAZHF010000253.1 GCA_012510865.1 Gammaproteobacteria bacterium | reverse complement strand
GCCGCGCAGGTCGGTGTCGGTGGTCCCGACGTGCGCGGTCGGGGTCTTCCCGCCGCCCCGGCCGAGCTTCTTCGTGACCTCGGCCATCAGTGCGTCGCTGAAGCCGCTGCCGACGCGGCCGACGTAGACCCAGCCGTGCTCGCGGTCGGGCCTGGCGAGCAGCAGCGAACCAAAGCCCCTGCGGCTGCCCTTGGGAGCGGTGTAGCCGACGACGGCGAACTCGTCGCTGGCCAGCAGCTTGGTCTTGCGCCAGTCGTCGCCGCGGCCGCCGCGGTAGGGGCGGTCCATGCGCTTGGAAATGATGCCTTCGAAGTGGCTGTCGGCGGCAAGCTTGAACGCGGCCTCGCCGTCGCCCTCGACGTGCGAGCTGTAGGCCAGGTGGCCGGGCACGCCCTCGAGCAGCTCCTGGAGCAGCGCCTTGCGCTCGACCAGCGGCGCGCCGGCCACGTCCACGCCGTCCACGTGGAGCAGGTCGAACAGCGCCAGCGCCAGCGTGCCCTGGCGCTCGCCCGAGAGCGTCGCCTGCAGCAGGTTGAAGTCGTCCTTGCTGCCGCTGCCGGCGATCAGCTCGCCGTCCAGCGCGCCGGACTCGAGGCCCAGCGCGGCGATCGCGTCGCGGATCTCGGGGATCCTGTCGGTCCACTCCAGCGCGTTGCGCGACCAGAGCCGGACCTTGCCCCCGGCGATGGTCGCGAGGATGCGGTAGCCGTCCCACTTGAGCTCGTGCAGCCACTGGCCGCCCTTGGGCGGCGACTCGCCGAGCTTCGCCAGCTGCGGCTCGAAGGGGCCGGTCGGCGCCTTGCCGCGCACGGCGCCGGTGAGTGCCAGCGCCTTCTTCGCCCAGTCCCTGCGGCGGCGCCGCGGCGCCGGGGCGGTCGCCAGCGTCTTCCTGCGGGCCTTGCCCGCGCCGGCGCGCTTGAGGTCAGCGGCGGGCGGCGGGGCGACGTCGGCCAGCAGGTCGTCGGCCTCGAGCGTGCCGGCGTAGGCGTCCTTGTCCTTGAACAGCAGCCACTGCGGCTGGCGCGCCGGCTTGCCGGAGCGCACCAGATGCCAGCCGCCCTTGAGCTTGTCGCCGAAGAGTTCGAAGCGCAGGTGCCCCTTCGCCAGTTGCGCCTCGGGGTCGCCGTCGGTGGCCCACACGCCCTGGTCGAAGCGCGCGACGTGGCCGCCGCCGTACTCGCCCTTCGGGATCTCGCCCTCGAAGCCGGCGTAGTCGACCGGATGGTCCTCGACCTCCACGGCCATGCGCTTCACCGCCGGGTCGTAGCTGGGGCCCTTGGGCACCGCCCAGCTCTTGAGCGCATCGCCCACCTGCAGGCGGAAGTCGTAGTGGCGGCGGCTGGCGTGGTGCAGCTGCACGACGAAGATCGCGCGCCGGCCGCGGGGGGGGGGCTTCCCGGGCTCCGGCTCGCGGGTGCGGTCGAAGCTGCGCTTGCGCCGGTAGTCGACCAGGCTCATGGGCGCACTCTGTCGCCGCCGCCGTGGTGCCGCCGTGATCGCGGGGCGCAGGCTATCATTCCGCCTTTCAACGGAGCATCGCGCATGAAGGTCCTCGTCACCGGCACCGCCGGGTTCATCGGCAGCCACGTCGCGCTCAGGCTGCTGGCGCGCGGCGACGAGGTCATCGGCTTCGACAGCCTCAACGACTACTACGACGTCAACCTGAAGAAGGCGCGGCTGGCCCGGTTCATGGACCATCCCGGCTACACCCACGTGCAGGCCGACCTGGCCGATCGCGCCGCGGTCGAGCAGGCCTTCGCCATCCACCGGCCGGAGCGGGTGGTGCACCTGGCGGCGCAGGCGGGCGTGCGCTACGCCGCCGAGAACCCGCACGTGTACGTGTCCAGCAACGTCACCGGCACGCTGCACGTGCTGGAGGGCTGCCGGCACCACGGCGTGCAGCACCTGGTGTTCGCGTCCACCAGCTCGGTCTACGGCGCGAACCTGGCGATGCCCTTCAGCGAGCACCAGTCCACCGAGCATCCGCTGACGCTGTACGCCGCCACCAAGAAGGCCAACGAGATGATGGCGCACTCGTATGCCCACCTCTACGGCGTTCCCTGCACCGGGCTGCGCTTCTTCACCGTGTACGGGCCCTGGGGGCGGCCGGACATGGCGCTGTTCCTGTTCACGAAGGCGATCCTGGCCGGCGAGCCGATCAAGGTCTTCAACCACGGCCACCACCGCCGCAGCTTCACCTACGTCGACGACATCGTCGAAGGCGTGGTGCGCGTGCTCGACCGGCCCGCCGCGGTCGACGCGGACTGGCGCGGCGCCGCGCCGGACCCGGGCGCGAGCGGGGTGGCGCCGTACCGCATCTACAACATCGGCAACGAGCAGCCGGTGGAGCTGCTGCGCTACATCGAAGTGCTGGAGCAGTGCCTGGGCCGCAAGGCGGTGATGGAGCTGCTGCCGCTGCAGGCCGGGGACGTGCCCGACACCGAGGCCGACGTGTCGGCGCTCGCCGACGACGTCGGCTATCGCCCGGCGGTGGGCGTGGAGGAAGGCGTCGAGAACTTCGTCCGCTGGTACCGCGACTACTACCGCTGACCCGCGGCCCGGGCCGGCTGCCCCTTTGCGGCAGCGATTGCCGCTGCGCGCGGCACGAGGGAACGCCCCGGTGCGCGGCCGGCCCCCCGGCGAAAGTGCATGCTGCGGCGCAGCACGTCCGTAGTATCATGTGCCGCGCGGTGGTCGTCACTTTCCGCAGGCATCGGGGCTGGCATCCTCGCCCGCACTGGGCCGGGACCGCGGAAGCGACCGGAAGACGTGTTGGCCCGCTCCTTGCTTTCATCTCGCGGCATGGTCGCGGTGGGCGGCTGGCCGGTCCGGACACGAATGGAGTCGTATGGAGTTGTTGCTTGAAATCGGCCTCGGCCGCGCACTGCTCGCGGCGGGCCTGGCGTGGCTCGTGCTGAAGCTCCTGCACCCATGGGCGCCGCGCCTGAACCTGCTGGACTTCCCCCAGGGCCGCAAGGACCACGCACATCCCACCCCGATCATCGGCGGCCTGGCGATGGTCACCGGTTTCCTCGCGGTCATGGCGCTGGACGTGGGGCAGCACGCGGGCACCAGCCTGCTGGCCTTCGCCGCCGCGTCGCTGCTGCTGGTCGCCGTGGGCCTGTACGACGACCGCAACGACCTGCGCTGGTACTGGCGCATCCTCGCGCAGGTGGCGGCCGCGCTGGTCATGGT
>JAAZHF010000252.1 GCA_012510865.1 Gammaproteobacteria bacterium | reverse complement strand
GTCGAGCATCTGCCGCTGCCGGATCGCCTGCTGGCGCAGCAGGTCGGCGTGCTGCGACTGGATGCCTTCGGCGAGGGTCCGGCCCACGGGCTGCTCGAGCAGCTCGCGCTCGGCCGCCTGGCGCAGCAGCGAGAGCAGGCTCTGGCGCAGGTTGGCGATGCTCAGCTCGGAGGTGCGCAACGCCTCCTCCACCAGGGTGATGCGTTCGCCGTAGGCGCGGCGCAGGTCGTCCTCGGTGGCGTAGGACTCGACCATCGCCAGGTCGCGGCGCTTCTGCTCGGCCTCGGCCACCTCCGCCTCGGCGGCGGCGCGCGCCGCCAGCGCGGCGGCGGTGCGTTCGGCGTCGGTCAGTGCGCGCGGGACCTCGCGGGTGCGCGCGCCGCTGCTGGCGCTGATTTCGGTGCGGGCGCGGTCGAGGGCGCTTTCGGGCACCGTGTCGCCGCAGACCTGGACGCCGTCCTCGTCCCAGCAGTAGAGCTTCTTTTCCACGGGCGCCTGCTGCTGCGCGGCCGTCGCCAGCGGCAGCGCGGCGAGCAGGGTGCCGGCGATCAGGTGCATGGGCTTCATCGTGCCGCTCCCCCCGGTGGGCCGATTCAGGTGGCCGCGCTGCCGTAACGCGCGCGGTAGTCGAGCAGGCGCTCGCGCTCGTGCGACAGTGTCGCGGATTCGCCCGTGAACGCAAGCAGGTCGCGCAGGCTTGCGATGGCCACCACCGGCACGCCGCCGGCCGCGACCCGGTCCGCGGCGGAGCGGCGGTCGGCCGAGGCCTCGTCGAGCACCTCCTCGCGGTCCAGCGCGATCGCGACCCCGGCCGCGACGCCCCCCGCGGCCTCGATCAGCCCCAGGGCCTCGCGCACCGCGGTGCCGGCGGTGAGCACGTCGTCGACCACCAGCACGCGGCGGCCGGCCAGCGGTGCGCCCACCAGGTTGCCGCCCTCGCCGTGGCCCTTGGCCTCCTTGCGGTTGTAGGCCAGCGGCAGGTCGCGGCCGCGGCGCGCGTACTCGCAGGCGAGCGCGGTGGCCAGCGGGATGCCCTTGTACGCCGGCCCGAACAGCAGGTCGAAGCGCAGGCCCGCGGCGTCGATGGCGTCGGCATAGCAGGCCGCCAGGCCCGCCAGGGCGGCCCCCGAGTCGAAGCGGCCGGCGTTGAAGAAATAGGGGCTGGTGCGCCCGGACTTCAGGGTGAACTCGCCGAAGCGCAGGGCCTCGGCCCGGAGCGCCAGCTGCAGGAACCGGGAGCGGTGGTCGGGCATGGAGAACAGTGCAGTCCGCGGGACGGGCATGGTAGCAAGCGGGGCGGGTTGACCGGCCGCAAGGCCCTGATGGCGTTGCTGCAGTAGAGTGGAGCCGTCCGGGTTGCTGGAGGTGCGGGATGCGCAGTCGAACGACGCTGGGCCTGGTGCTGGCGATGGCGGTGGCGGCGGCCGCGGGATGCGACCGGGACGACCGTGGCGAAGCTGCGGGGCCGCCCGCGGACGGAGCGGCGCCGCCGCCGGCCGTCGAAGTCCCCGGAACGGCGGTCGCGCCGGCAGCCACGCAGGCCACGCCCGCGCCGACGGCGCCCACGGGCGGCGAGGGCGCCGCCGATCCGCTGCGCGCCACCGCGCAGGCGATGTTCGGGATCATCCCCGAGGCCGTCACCGCGCTCCGCGGCCAGCCGCTGTCGGCGGCGCAGGTGGAGCTGGGCCGGATGCTGTTCTTCGATCCCCGGCTGTCGCGCAGCCACCTGATCACCTGCAACACCTGCCACAGCCTGGGCACCGGAGGCGCGGACAACGTCCCGGTGTCCATCGGGCACGGCTGGCAGCGCGGTCCGCGCAATTCGCCGACCGTGCTCAACGCGGTGTTCAACGCCGCCCAGTTCTGGGACGGCCGCGCCGCCGACCTCGCCGAGCAGGCCAAGGGCCCGGTCCAGGCCAGCGTCGAGATGAACAGCACCCCCGAGCTCGTGGTGGAGACGCTGAACAGCATCCCCCAGTACGTGGAGCGGTTCGCCGCCGCCTTCCCCGGCGCCGGGGACGCGGTCAGCTTCGACAACATGGCGCTGGCACTGGAGGCCTTCGAAGCGACCCTGGTGACGCCGGGCGCGCGCTTCGACCGCTGGCTGCAGGGCGACGACGCCGCCATCGATGCCACCGAGCGCCGCGGGCTGGAGCTGTTCGTGTCCAGCGGCTGCGCCTCCTGCCACAACGGGCGCAACTTCGGCGGCCAGGCCTATTTCCCCTTTGGCGTGATCGAGCGCCCGGGCGCGGACATCCTGCCCGAGGGCGACAAGGGCCGCTTCGAGGTCACCGCCACCGCCACCGATGAATACGTATTCCGCGCCTCGCCGCTGCGCAACGTCGAGCTGACCGCGCCGTATTTCCACAGCGGCCAGGTCTGGGACCTCGAACAGGCGGTGGCGATCATGGGCACCGCGCAGCTGGGGCGCGAGATCAGCGGGGACGAGGCCGAAGCCATCGCCGCCTTCCTGCGCACCCTGACCGGGCGCCAGCCGCAGGTCGAGTACCCGGTGCTGCCGCCGAGTACCGCGCGCACGCCCAGGCCGGTCGCGCAGTAGCGGCCGCGCGCGCAGGCGCCCGCCGGCAGCGTTGCCGGCGGTGCGCTAACCTTGCGCGACGGCGGGCCTGTGCCCGCCGCGTCCGTCCCAGCCCGGCCTTCCATGCGCATCATCAGCTTCAACGCCAACGGCATCCGCTCCGCCGCGAACAAGGGATTCTTCGACTGGTTCCGCGGCCAGGACGCCGACATCCTCTGCATCCAGGAGACCAAGGCGCAGGAGCACCAGCTCGGGCACGCCGACGGTGGCCTGCATCCGGACTACCTGCCCGAGGGCTACCGCGCCTGGTTCAAGGACGCGACGACGAAGAAGGGTTACAGCGGCGTGGCGATCTACAGCCGTCGCGAGCCGGACGAGGTGCGGACCGCGCTGGGCTGGCCGCCGTTCGACGACGAGGGGCGCTACATCGAGGCGCGTTTCGGCAACCTGAGCGTGGTGTCGTTCTACATCCCGTCGGGCTCGTCGGGCGAACTGCGCCAGGGCTTCAAGTTCGAGGTCATGGACTGGCTCAGGCCGATCCTCGACCAGTGGCTGGCCAGCGGCCGCGACTACGTGCTCTGCGGTGACTGGAACATCGTCCGCTCGCGCAACGACATCCGGAACTGGACCTGCAACCAGAAGAACTCCGGCTGCCTGCCGCCCGAGCGCGCCTGGCTCAACGGCATGATCGCCGACGCCTGCGGGGACGGCCTGTGCGAGCCGCCCGCGCACGGCTGGCGCGACGCCCTGCGCGTGCTGCGGCCCGACGTCGCCGACGAATACACCTGGTGGAGCAACCGCGGCGCGGCGCGCGCGAAGAACGTGGGCTGGCGCATCGACTACCAGTTCGTGACCCCGGCGCTGGCCGAACGCATCACCGCCTGCGCGGTGCACCCGGAGCCGCGCTTCTCCGACCACGCGCCGCTGGTCGTGGACTACCGCGGATGAGCCAGCCGGCCCCGGCCGCCGCCGCGCCGCCGCGCACGGGCTGGCGCCTGGTGCTGGCCAACCTGCGCCAGCCCAAGGTGCTGGTGATGCTGCTGCTGGGCTTCAGCTCCGGCATCCCGATCTACCTGGTCGGGAATACCCTCGGTTTCTGGATGCGCGAAAACGGCGTCGAGCTGTCGACGATCGGCTTCCTGTCCTGGGTGGGTCTGGCGTATTCGCTGAAGTTCCTGTGGGCGCCGCTGGTCGACAAGCTCGACGCGCCGCTCGTCGGGCGCTGGCTGGGACGGCGACGCGGATGGATGCTGCTGTCGCAGCTGGCGGTCGCGGCCGCGCTGCTGGGGATGGCCCTAGTGCAGCCGCAGGAAGGCCAGCTCCGGATCGGCGGGATGGCGGTGGACCAGCTCGCGGTCTTCGGGCTGCTGGCCCTGGTCGTGGCCTTCGCCTCGGCGACGCAGGTCATCGTGATCGACGCCTGGCGCATCGAAAGCGCGGACAGCGACGAGCAGCAGGGCCTGCTCACTTCGACGTCCACGCTGGGCTACCGCGGCGCGCTGCTGGTCACCGACGCACTGATCCTGATCCTCGCGGCGCAGGCCGGCTGGGTGCTCTCGTACGGGCTGATGGCGCTGCTGATGGGCGTGGGCATCGGGGCGACCCTGATGGCGCGCGAGCCCACGGCGAGCGGCCTCGCGGTGACCGCGCAGGCCGGGCCCCTGTTCTCGCTGCGCGGCCTGTCGGATGCGGTCGTGGGCCCTTTCGTCGCCTTCTTCCGCCAGCACGGCAGCTGGGCGCTGCTGATGCTGGTCACCATCAGCCTGTACCGCCTGCCCGACTTCGTGCTCGGGCCGATGGCCAACCCGTTCTACTCCGACCTCGGGATCCCGAAGGAGGCGGTGGGTGCGGTCCGCGGTTCGGTGGGGCTGGTGGCGACCATCGCCGGCATCGCCGCCGCGGGCCTGGGCGCGGTGCGCTTCGGCTTCGTCCCCACGCTGCTCGCCGGCGCGGTGCTCGGGCCGGGCTCCAACCTCGCCTTCAGCTACCTGGCGCTGCACGGCGCGGACACCGGCGTGTTCACCGCGGTGATGGTGGTCGACAACTTCTGCGGCGGCTTCGCCGGCGTCGCCCTGGTGGGCTACATGTCCAGCCTCACCAACATCGGCTACACCGCGACCCAGTACGCCCTGCTCAGCTCCTTCTACGCGCTCGCCGGCAAGCTGCTGAAGGGCCTGTCGGGCGTCGCCGTCGAACAGCTGGAGGCGGGCCGCGGGCTCATGGAGGCCTATGCCATGTTCTTCCTGGGCACGGCGCTGATCGGCATCCCGGGGGTGGTGCTGTGCGCCGTGCTGGTGATGCGCAGGCCGGCGCGGGCCGTGGCCGCGCCCGGCGCCGGCGGTGCGACGTGAACACGGGCCGGCGCTTGCCGCGGCGGCCGCGGCGTCGTATCAATGGGCGGACGCCCCGACCGTGAGCCACTGGACGCCGGCCATGACCGACATCGTCCTCAAGGACATCGACGAGGTCCTTCTCGAGCGCATCAAGCGCGTCGCCGAGCGCCGCGGATGGCCGCTGACGCAGGCGCTGCTGCACCTGCTCGAACAGGGCCTGTACGCGGTCGAGGGCGATGGGCGGCTGAGCTTCGACAACTCCGAGTCCAGCGTGCTGCAGGAGGCCATCGCGGCGCTGGAAGGCGTGCCCGACGGCGTGTTCTCGCTGATCGGACAGGTGCCGGGCGGCGCCGACCGCTGAGCGGCGCGCTCAGGCGCGGTGGATCGCGCCCAGGATCCGCGGCCCGGCCGCGCCGGTGACCGCCGGCAGGTTCCCGGGCCGGCCGGCCAGGGTTTCCCGCGCCAGCCAGGCGAAGGCCATGGCTTCGATCGCATCCGGGTCGAGCCCGTGGGCCGCGCTCGACTCCACCACCACGCCGGGCAGCGCGTCGGCGAGGGCCGCCATCAGCCGCGGGTTGTGGACCCCGCCGCCGCACGCGACCACGCGCGCGGTGTCCGGCTGCGCGGCGCGCAGCGCGTCGGCTGCGGTGCGCGCGGTCAGGGCGAGCAGGGTGGCCTGGACGTCGGCCGGTGCTTCGCCGCCCGCGAGCCGCCCGTCGACCCAGCCGAGGTGGAACTGGTCGCGTCCGGTCGACTTGGGCGGCGGCAGCGCGAACCACGGTTCGTCGAGCAGCCGCGCGAGCAGGGCGGCATCGACCCGCCCCGCGGACGCGAAGGTGCCCCCGCGGTCGAAGGGCTCGCCGCGGTGGCGCAGGCACCAGGCGTCCATCAGCCCGTTCGCGGGGCCGGTGTCGAAGCCGCGCACCGCGCCGCGGGCCGGCAGCAGGGTGAAGTTGGCGATGCCGCCGAGGTTGAGCACCGCGCGCGATTCCGACGCGTCGCGCAGCAGGGCCGCGTGCAGCCCGGGCACGAGGGGTGCGCCGTGGCCGCCTGCGGCGACGTCGCGCGCGCGGAAGCCGGCCACCGTGGTGATGCCGCAGCGCTCGGCGATGGTCGCCGCGCAACCCAGCTGCAGGGTGAAGGGCGTGGGGCCGTGCGGCCGGTGCCGCAGGGTCTGGCCATGCGAGCCGATCGCGGTGACGTCGGCGGGGCGGATGCCCGAGTCGGCCAGCGCGGCAAGCGCGGCGTCGGCGAAGGCGCGGCCGATGGCGACGTCCAGCGCGCCCACCTCGTCCAGTCCCAGCCGGGCATCCTGCTGCCCGAGCGCGACCAGGCGCGCGCGCAGCGCGGGGTCCCAGGGATAGGTCCGCGCGAAGGCCAGCGCCGGCCTGGCGCCGGGTTCGTCGGAAGGAAAGTCGACCAGGGCCGCGTCGATGCCGTCGGCGCTGGTTCCCGAGATCAGCCCCAGGAAACGCTGAGGGCGAGCCATGGCGGGCGCCGCGCGGGGCCGGTCAGCCCCGTCCGCGGTCGGCGTCGTCGTCCCTGTCGGCGGCAGCGACGCGGGTCGCGTCCTCGGCCTGCACCTGCGCGTAGATGATGTCCTCGACCGTCTGGATGCGCGCCAGAGCGGGGCCGGTCTGGGCCTTGAACGCGGCCAGCGCGGCGCCCTTGAGCGGCTCGGGCTCGGGCATCGTGTGCTGCAGCGGGTTGCGGTGCACGCCGTTGATCCGGAATTCGTAGTGCAGGTGGGGGCCGGTCGACAGGCCCGAGCTGCCCACGTGGCCGATGACCGTGCCCTGGCTGACGCGCTGCCCCTGGCGGATCTTGCCGAAGGAGTTCATGTGCGCGTATAGCGTCGTGTAGCCGCGACCGTGGTCGAGGATCACGGTGCGCCCGTAGCCCCCCCGCCAGCCCACGAACTGCACGCGACCGTCGCCGGCGGCCATGATCGGGGTGCCGGTGCGCGCGGCGTAGTCGACGCCCTTGTGCTGGCGCACGGTGCCCTTGATCGGGTGCCGGCGCGCGCCGAAGCGCGAAGTGAGGCGCGCGTACTGGATCGGCATGCGGATGAAGCTCTTCTTCAGCGGGCGGCCCTCGGCGTTGTAGTACTCGGCCTTGCCGTCGTGCTCGAAGCGGAACGCGGTGTAGGGCTTGCCCTTGGCCGTGAACACGGCCGCGAGCACGTTGCCGGTGCGCAGCAGCTCGCCCTCGCGGTACACCTGTTCGACCACCACGCTGAAGCGGTCGCTGGCGGCCACGTCGGTGTTGAAGTCGATGTCGTACTGGAATATCTCGTCGGTCAGCATGTTGATGCTGGATCCCGACAGGCCGAGCTTGCGCGCGGAGTGGAACAGCGAGCGGCCGACCTTGCCGCTGACCACGGTGGTGAGCACCTCGATCGGGCGCTCGACCACCGTCTCGACCACGGCGTCGCCCTCGAGCGCCAGCACCACGCGCTCGGCCTCGCCGCGGTCGTAACGCAGCGCCTGCAGAGCCCCGGTGCTGTCG
>JAAZHF010000251.1 GCA_012510865.1 Gammaproteobacteria bacterium | reverse complement strand
CGGCGACGAGTCCGGCGTCAGGCGGGCCGGCGTCGATCAGCGCGCCCTCAGCACCGTCCTGCAGCAGCGTGGCACTGCCCTGACCGACGTCGAGCACCACGACCCGCGGGTCGGCCGGAGGAGCCGGCGCATGTAGCGCGACGAATCCCAGTACGCCGGCCGCGAGCACGAAGACGACGACTCGCGGCGGGTGCACCGCCCAGACGAGCGCCCCACCAACCAGGATCAGTGCAAAGCCTTCGAGGCCGGTGACGGCGAGGCTCCGCGCAGCCGCCCAGTCGGAGATCCACAGCGTCGCGCCGGCCGCAAGCCCCGCAGGCTGCACCACCAAGCCCGCGGCCCCCGGAGAGATACCCGCCAGGAGACCGGCAAGCGCCCCGCTCCACACGCACACGCCGACCAGCGGCATCACGAGCAGGTTGGCAACCACACCGATCACCGACACCTCACCGAATGCGGAAAGCATCACGGGTGCGGTGGCCGCGCTGGCCAGCAGCGTGCAGGCCAGCCCGCCGGCGATGACCCGCGGCATGCCGGCGCGCCGCAGCAGACGACTCAGAGGTGATCCTCCGAGCACCAGCGCGGCAGCAGCCGCGAAGCTCAGCTGCCACCCCACGTCGAGCACTGCGCGTGGGTCCCACACGAGCGTGACCGCTGCCGCGATGGCCAGCGCGTGGATCGCGCGGTGCTCGCGCCCGGCCGCCAGCGCCGCCAGTGCAGCCAGTCCCATCAGGCCGGCTCGCTGGATCGACGGGCCGGCGCCGGCCAGCGGCACGTAGGCGGCCACGCAGATGGCGGCAAAGCCCAGGCGGGCGCGGTCCGGCCAGCCCATCAACCAGCCTGCGGCCAGGGCCAGCGCGATCACCAGCGCGATGTTCCCGCCGCTCGCCGCGACCAGATGCCAGAGCCCGGAGGCGAGTAGCGCGTCCCCGTCGGATTCCTCGATTCCGTCCGCCAGACCGAGTGCCATCCCGGCGACAAGCGCACCGCGGCGGCCGCCGAGAGCATCGGTGTAGCTCTGCTGGGCGCGCGCGGCAAAACGGTCGATCGCGCCGGTGACGCCGCCGCGCCGGGAGCCAGCCCACGCCACCGTCTCTGCGATCACGCGTCCCGCGACGCCGGAGCGTGCCAGGCGCCGGTCCCCCGGTCCGTCACCCAGCGCCACCAGCCTGCCGCTCACCTGCACGCGGGCGCCGCGCGGCACGGTGGGCGCAGCCGCGCCGTGGCGAGTGCGCGTGACGATGACGGCACGCTCACCCCTCGCCGTCCGCAGCCTACCGCGGGCGCTTGCGCTGGCCCGGGCACCGTCGCCGTGCTGCGCGCCGAGCGCCTCTGTGAGCGTGAGCACCGCGCCGGCCAGAGGCTTCTCCTCCAATGGTTCAGCGGCGCGGTCGATCGCGTCAGCACGCGCGGCACCCAGTGCCACAGCGCAGGCGAGCACAGCCCACCAGCGGGCGGTCAAAGTACCGCCTGCGAGCGCAGGCTCTCCAGCCGTTTGGCACCTATGCCCGGGACCTCCTGGAGCT
>JAAZHF010000250.1 GCA_012510865.1 Gammaproteobacteria bacterium | reverse complement strand
CGGGCACCCGCGGCGCTGCGTGCCGTCGCCGCCGGCCTGGTGCTGGCGATGCTCGCCGCGGTCGCCCTGGTCCCCGCGCCGCTGGCCGCGCAGGCGGTCCGCTCCACGCAGCCGCTGGAATTCCGCGCCCGGGCCGAGGAGCAGCGCTTCCCCGAACTGACCGCCGAGCTCCGCTGCGTGATGTGCCAGAACCAGTCGCTCGCCGACTCCGACGCGCCGATCGCCCACGACCTGCGCCGCGAGGTCTTCAACCTGATGCGCGAAGGCCGCAGCGACGCCGAGATCAAGGAGTTCCTGGTCCAGCGCTACGGCGAGTTCGTCCTCTACCGCCCGCCGTTCGGCGCGGCCACCGCGCTGCTCTGGCTGGGCCCCGCCATCGTGCTCGTGGCAGGCGGGATCGTGGTGGTGGTGGTCGTGCGCAGGCGCGCCGCGGCCAACCTCGCCGCGCCCCGATCCTCCGACGAGCCACAGGAGTGGTGATGAGTGCCGCTTTCGCCCTCGCCGCGCTGCTGGGCTCGCTGCTGGTCGCGGCCCTGGTCGCGGCGCCGCTGCGTCGCACCGCTCCGCGGTCCTGGCTGGCCGTGGTCGCGGCGGTCCCGCTGATTGCAGCCGGCCTGTACCAGCTGGAGGGTACGCCGGCGGCACTGGACCCGGCTGCGCGCGCGCCCGCGCAGCCCGAGGACGCCGCGACCCGGGTCGACCCGGCTGAATTCGCGGAGGCCGTCGCCCAGCTGCGCGCCGAGCTCGCGCGCAACCCCGCGCAGCCGGAGGGCTGGGTGCTGCTGGCCCGCTCGCTCGCGGTCCAGGGCGATGCCGCGGGCGCGCGCGACGCGTACGCGAAGGCGCTCGAGCAGGCCCCGGACGAGCCGGCGCTGATGGTCGAACTCGCGCAGGCCAGCGCGCAGTCGCATCCACGGCATCTCTTCGACGACGCGGCGCTGGCGCTGCTGCAGCGCGCCGCAGCCCTGCAGCCGATGAACCAGCGCGCGCGCTGGTTCATCGGCGTGGCCCAGCGCCAGCGGGGCCTGCACGCGGAGGCGGCGGACACCTGGGAATCCCTCCTTCCCGACGTCGACCCGTCGACCGCGGCCAGCCTCGCCGCGCAGATCCGGGACGCGCGCGCGGCGGCCGGGCAGCCCCGCGGCGCCACCACGCCGGCGCTTGTCACGGGTGCGGGCGCGGCCGCCGGCGACGATCCGGAGGCCGGTGCGGCAGCCGGGCTGCGCGTGCGCGTCCGCCTCGCCCCCGGCGTCGCGGAGCGCATCGGCGCGCAGGCGACGGTTTTCGTCATGGCGCGCGACCCGGACGGACCGCCGATGCCGGTCGCCGCCGAACGCCACCCCGCGTCGGCCCTGCCGCTGGACATCGTGCTCGACGACGGCGACAGCCCGATGCCGACCCGGGTCCTGTCCCAGCTGGACTCGGTGCTGGTCTCCGCGCGCGTCTCGGTCGCCGGCAGCGCCGAACGCTCCGCCGGCGACCTCGAGTCCAGGGCCGTGCGCGTGGCGCTTCCGGCCACGGATGCGGTGGAGCTCGTCATCGGCGCGGAGTGAGCGCCCGGCCCGTTAGACTTGTCGGCCATGACCGAATACATCCCGCCCGGCACGCGCTTCATCGAACTGCCGTCGCCCTTTCCCATGAAGCGCGGCGGCCGGCTGGCCGGCGGCCGCATCGCGTACGAGACCTGGGGCCGGCGCAACGCCGCCGGCGACAATTCCGTGCTGATCCTTCCCGGCCTGTCGCCGGACGCGCACGCCGCGGCGAACGGGGACAATCCCGCGCCGGGCTGGTGGGAGGCGATGCTCGGCCCCGGGAAGGCCATCGACACCGACCGCTGGCACGTGGTGTGCGTGAACCCGCTGGGCAGCTGCAAGGGCTCGAGTGGCCCGGCGTCGATCGACCCGGCGACGGGGGAACCCTGGCGCATCGCGTTCCCCGACGTCTCGATCGAGGACGTGGCCGACGCCGCGGCGCACGTGGTGCGGGCGCTGGGCATCGAGCGCCTGGCCTGCGTCGTCGGCAACTCCATGGGCGGCATGGCGGCGCTGGCGCTGCTCGCACGCCATCCGGGGATCGCGCGCAGCCACGTCAACGTGTCGGGCGCGGCGCGGGCGCTGCCGTTCTCGATCGCGATCCGCTCGCTGCAGCGCGAGTGCATCCGCCTCGACCCGCACTGGAACGGCGGCAACTACGACCAGGCCGGCTATCCGGAAACGGGCATGCGCATCGCGCGGAAGCTGGGCGTCATCACCTACCGCTCCGCGCTGGAGTGGGACGGCCGCTTCGGCCGCGTGCGCCTGGACTCCGACCGCCGCGACGACGACGACCCTTTCGGCCTCGAGTTCGAGGTCGAAAGCTACCTCGAGGCGCAAGCCCGGCGCTTCGTGCGCAACTTCGATCCCAACTGCTACCTCTACCTGAGCCGTTCGATGGACTGGTTCGTCATCGGCGAGTCCTGCGGCGGCACCACGGCGGAGGGGCTCGCCCGCATCCGGCTCGAGCGGGCGCTCGCGATCGGCGTACACACCGACATCCTGTTCCCCCTGCAGCAGCAGGAGGAGATCGCCGACGGACTGCGCGCCGGCGGGGCCGATTCGCAGCTGCTGCCGCTGGAGTCCCCGCAGGGCCACGACGCCTTCCTGGTGGACTTCGACCGCTTCTCGCCGGCGATCGGCGGCTTCCTGGCCGCGCTCTGAGCCGCGGGGACGCGGGGGCGCCGGATGGTGCACCGCGGCGAGGGCCCCTCGCCGGGCGTCGTACACTGGGCCCATGAGCCAAGCCAGCCCCGCCGCCGCGGACCTCGCGCCCGACGTCGATTTCCCGGGCCGCGACCTCCTGGTCGCCGGCATCGACGCGGCGCTCGGCGCCGGTGATTGCCACGCGGTGACCGCCGCGCTGCGCAATGCCCTGTGCGGGCTGATCCGCGACCCCGCGGTCCGCCTGCCGGCCTGCGTGCACGAGCCGATCGCCGACCACTACGCCCGCCGCGAGCTGTACCGCAGTCCCCGCCACGGCTACAGCGTGGTGGCCATGACCTGGGGGCCCGGACAGGGGACGCCGATCCACGACCACGCCGGGTGCTGGTGCGTCGAGGGCGTCTGGGCCGGCGAACTCGAGATCACGCAGTACGAACTGCTCGAGCGCAGCGGGGACCGCTTCCGCTTCCGCTCGGCCGGCGGCATGCAGGCCGGGCCCGGCAGCGCCGGCAGCCTGATCCCGCCCCACGAATACCACACCATCCGCAACACCGACGGCAATGCCATCGCCGTGTCGCTGCACGTCTACCAGGCCCCGCTGGTCGAGTGTTCGCGCTTCGAGCCGCTTGGCGGCGAGTGGTACCGGCGCGAAGCGGCCGCGCTGGCGACCGACGCCGCGGCCTGAACGGGCCGGGCGACCTCGCCTGGCCAGCGCCCCCGCGACGTACTGCCGCTATACTTCCCGCCCGCGCCGGAATGGCGGAATCGGTAGACGCAGCGGACTCAAAATTCGCCGCCCTTAAAAGCGTGAGGGTTCGAGTCCCTCTTCCGGCACCACGCTAGGACTTTCCTGACCTCTGGAACCGCCGTGGGCCGATACCGGGCCTGCGCCGGCTGCGGGAGCATATGCACTCCGGCAGCACGGTGCACCAACGGACGGCGCACCGCCAAAGGGAGTCAGGCCGCGGCCTCTGGTCACGGTGCTGGGCCGGACATCTTCCAGCCATCCGCCATCCGTGTCCCCCGGCCTGCCGGGCGGCTAGGATGGCGGCATGTGCTTGATCGCTCTCGCCTGGAAGCTCAGCCCCCGCTATCCGCTTGCGATCGCCGCCAACCGCGACGAGCTGCATGCGCGGCCGACCGCGGGCGCCGCCATCGACCCCGACGCCGCCGACGTCTATGGCGGCCGCGACCTGGTGCAGGGCGGCGGCTGGCTGCAGGCCTCCATCCGCGGACGGCTCGCGGCGGTGACCAACGTCCGCGACGGCAGCCGGGGCATGGAGCCGCGGCCGCTTTCGCGGGGCTGGCTCGTCCGCGACTTCGTCCGGGGCGACGCGACCGCAGCCGGCTTCGCGGCGGCACGGGCCGCATCGGACGGCTTCGGTCCGTTCAACGCGCTGTACTGGGACGGCCGGGACCTGGTGCACGCGAGCAACCATCCGCACGTGGCCGGCGCTCCGGTAGCGCCGGGCCTGCACGCGATGTCCAACGGCGCATTCGACGCGCCGTGGCCCAAGAGCCGGGCCGCGACGCGGGCGCTCGCGGGCTGGCTGGACTCGCCCGCCGCGCTCGCCGATCCGATGGGTTCGCCCGCTTCGCTGGAACCGCTGTTCGCGGCCCTGGCCGATACCGGCGTCGCGCCCGACGACGAACTTCCCGACACCCGCGTCGGCATCGAACTCGAACGGACGCTGTCGCCACCGTTCGTGAGCGGGCCCGACTACGGCACGCGCTGCAGCACCGTCGTGCTCGTGGGCGATGGCCGCATGCTGTTCGCGGAGCGCCGGTTCGGCCCCGATGGCGTGCGGACGGGGGACGGCATCGCCGTGCTTCCACTGGGCAGCCCGCCTGGGGACCCGCATATGTAGAAGGCCCAGTCGTTCGGGTTTCCCCGACCGGCTGAGCCTTCCGTGCGTCGAAGCGATTGCATCCGGCTGTCGGACCTTCCGCTTTTTCTTCGACGGTCCGACCCTAGCGCGAATGCCGTTAAGCGGTCGTCAAACGACGCCACCGTCCGTCGGTGGCTCCGGCCATGGCCACCAGCCGCGCCCGCTCAGGGCATAGCGGTCGGCGGCGCGCTCGAAGCGGTTGCCCACGCCGATCCCGCCGCAGAGGAAGTACAGCGGCAGGAACAGCGGGCCGAGCACCATGTACTGCAGCACGTGCGCACGCTCGTGGTCCGCGAGCCGCACCCGGGGCTGCTCGCACAGTCCGGCGCGGTGGGCGTAGGTCGCACAGTCGCGGTCGAGACTGTCGCCCGTGTGCAGGATCACGTTGCCGAGCGTCAGCGCGCCGCCGGGGCCCCAGGGAACGCGGTCGAACGCGATCGCGTAGTCGTCGGCGCGCAGCCGCGCCCTTGCGCCGAAGGCAAGGGCGGCGAACCCGACCGCCAGCCCAGCGATCGTGTTCGGCAGGGCCCACGCGAGGCCCAGCGCCACCGCCATCCACCGCAGGGGCGCGGACACGACGGCCTCAGGCGTCCTCGGGCATCAGCAGCCACAGCACGAGGTACACGAGGATGCCGGGGAATGCGGCCAGCAGCACCGACACCACCACGTACAGCACGCGCAACAGGGTGGAGTTCCAGCCGAAGCGGCGCGCGATCCCGCCGACCACGCCCGCGAGCACGCGGTCGTCGAGCGGGCGGCCAAGCACCGGGCGGCCGGCGTTCATCGAGCCGCCAGCCATTCGTGGATCGCCCCGGGCACCTCCTTCTGCGCCCGTCCCGAAACGTAGATGCCGATGTGCCCACCGCGGAAGGACAGTTCGGAATAGTCGCTGCTGCCGACCAGGCCGCGCAGCGGCTTCGAGGCCGAGGGCGGCACCAGGTGGTCCTGCTCCGCATAGATGTTCAGCACCGGCATCCCGACCATGCCCAGGTGCACTTCGCGTCCGCCGATCTCGATGCCCCCGTTCACGAAGCCGTTGCCCTGGTAGTACATCTTGATGAACTGGCGGAACGCCTCCCCGGCCTGGTCGGGCGAGTCGAAGATCCACTTCTCCATTCGCAGGAAGTCCTCCATCGCCGCCCTGTCGTCGAGGATGTCGGCGAGCCCGACGTACTTCTGCACGAACAGGCGCCAGGGCTTGAGCGTGAGGTAGCACATGTTCATGAGGTCGGCGGGCACGTTGCCGAGCGTGTCGACGAACAGGTCCACGTCCATCTCGCGGGTCCAGTTCGACAGCATGTTGTCCGGGGTGTGGAAGTCCACCGGCGTGACCATGGTGATCAGGTTCCGCACCTTGTCCGGATGGAGGGCCGCGTAGCTCAGCGAAAAGGCTCCGCCCTGGCAGATGCCCAGCAGGTTGATGGCGTCGAGCCGGTGGCGCCCGCGCAGGTGGTCCACCGCTCCGCCGATGAAGCGTTCGATGTAGTCCTCGAGGTCGAGGAAGCGGTCGGAGCGGTCCGGATAGCCCCAGTCGATGATGTAGACGTCCTCGCGGCGCGCGAGCAGCTGGCGCACCAGCGACTTGTTGTCCTGCAGGTCCACCATGTCCGGCCGGTTGACGAGCGCGTAGGCGATGAGGCTCGGCACCCGGCTGGTGGGCGCGCG
>JAAZHF010000249.1 GCA_012510865.1 Gammaproteobacteria bacterium | reverse complement strand
GCCTCCGAAGACTTTGGGGACGCGCGGGCGTCGGTGCCGGGGTCGGCGCGGCCGGGGCCACCGCCGCGGGCGCCGGCGTCGCGGTGCTCCTGTTCGCCACCACCTGGCCGCTCGACGCCTACGGCGAATGGTCGCTGGCCGCGCACATCGCCCAGCACATGCTGCTGATCGCCTTCGTGCCGCCACTGCTGCTGGCCGGCCAGCCGCTGGCGGTCGCCGCGCATGCGCTCCCCGCGGGCCTCGCGCGATGGCTGCACCGCCTGCCGGCCGCCGCGTCACTGCGCGCCGCAGGCTCGCTGACCGGCGCATCGATCGTGCACGGCGTCGTGCTGTGCGCCTGGCACCTGCCCGCGGCCACCACGGCCGCGCTGCGCAGCGATCCGGTGCACTGGCTGATGCACGGCAGCTTCCTCGCCTCGGGCCTGTGGCTGTGGGCGGCGATGTGGAAACGCATCCGCGACCCGCACGTCGGGGCCGGGGCCGGCGTGGTGGCGATGGTCGCCGTGATGATGCAGATGGGCTTCCTCGGCGCGCTGCTGACGTTCTCGACGCGGCCGCTCTACGACGTCTACGCCCGACGCGCGCCGCAGCTGGGCCTGGACGTGATGGCCGACCAGCAGCTGGCCGGCGTGCTGATGTGGGTGCCCAGCTGCATCCCCTACCTCGCCGGCGCGCTGTGGCTGCTGTGGCAGGGCTTCGTGAGGCTCGCCCGGCGCCGGTCGCGGGCGACCTGAACCCCGCACGGGGCGATCAGCCGCGTCCCGCCCCGCCGCTGGCCCGGACGAGCTGCCAGTCCCACGGCGCGACCCCATAGCCCGGCGCTGCGTAATCCGCGGGCGCGGAGACCTCGCGCAGGCCGAAGCCGGCCATGTCCTCCACCGCGAGCGTCCAGTTGCACCCGCAGCCCTGGCGCTGGCCGATGACGGTGATCGCGGCGTCCACGCCCAGGCGCTCGTAGAAGCGCTCCTGCCGCCCGGACAGGAAGTGGAAATCCGCGCGCAGGGTGCGCAGGACCATCCGCCGTTCCCGCCGGTTCAGCGGGCGATCGAAGGGGCGCTTCACCTTCGAGAGATCGAAGCTTTCCAGCAGCCCTTCCTGCAGCATCGAACCATGCCAGAGCACCAGGCTGCCGGCCTCGATCGTCTTCCTGCGGCCGGCGGGGAAGACATAGTTCGCGCAGGAGGACATGCACCCCCATCCGGCCACGCGGACGTCGAGCCCGCGCGCGAGGATCATCTCGCCGAAGTCCATGCCGGCGCCGACGTCCCCGCCGGGGGATTCGATGACCACCTCGCGGACCTGGGGCGAGGCGTCGAGGAGGCCGCGGGCGCGGGCGACCGATTCGGGGCTGATCCGCCCGGTGAACAGCAGGGCGGGGCCGCGGGTCCTCACCGTGGTTTCCGCCCAGGCGTCGTGGTGAACGTCCGCAGCGGCGTCCGGCCGTTCCTGCCGCGCGTCGCCGGCAAGGGCGGCCGGCGCGGTCAGCGCCACGCCGGCCAGGAGCAGCCCGATCGCGGCCCGCCCGATCACAGTCCCCCGGCCGCCTGCGCAACCGCGCGGAACAGGGCGCGTCCCTTGCTCATCGTCTCCTCCCACTCCTTCACCGGGTCGGAATCGAAGACGATGCCCGCGCCCGCCTGCACGTGCAACAGGCCCTCCTGGATCACGGCGGTGCGGATCGCGATCGCCATGTCGGCGTCGCCGTTCCAGCCGATGTAACCGATGCTCCCGGCATAGACGTTGCGTCGCGTCGGCTCCAGCTCGCGGATGATCTCGAGGGCGCGGACCTTCGGCGCACCGCTGACGGTGCCCGCGGGGAAGGTGGCGCGCAGCACGTCGGCATAGGACAGCCCGTCGCGCACGCGTCCCGTCACCTCGCTCACGATGTGCATGACGTGGCTGTAGCGTTCGACCACGAACTGCTCGCCCATCTCGACCGTGCCCGGCTTCGCGACGTGGCCGACGTCGTTGCGGCCGAGGTCGATCAGCATCAGGTGTTCGGCGCGCTCCTTGGGATCGGCCAGCAGCTCGGCCTCCAGCGCCATGTCCTCGGCGTGGGTGGCGCCGCGCGGACGCGTGCCCGCGATCGGCCGCACGGTGACCTCGCCGCCCTGCATGCGGACCAGGATCTCCGGCGAGCTGCCGACGACCTGGGTGTCGCCGACGTCGAGGAAATACATGTAGGGCGAGGGATTGAGCGCCCGCAGCGCGCGGTACACGTCCACCGGCCTCGCCTGGAACGGCACCGACAGCCGCTGCGACAGCACCACCTGGAACACGTCCCCGGCGGCGATGTACTCCTTCACCTTCGCCACCGCGTCGACGAAGCCTTCGCGGGTGAAGCCGGACACGAAATCCCCCTCGTCCAGCGCCGCCGGCTGCAGGGTCTCCGGATAGCCTGCGCCGGCCTGGCGCAGGCGGTGCACCAGCGCATCCAGCCGCCGCTGCGCGCGCGCCAGCGCCTGTGCTTCGCGCGGGTCCGCGTGCACCACCAGGTACAACCGGCCCTTGAGGCCGTCGAACACCGCCAGCTCGTCGCACTGCATCAGCAGGATGTCGGGCGTGCCGATCGCGTCCGGGGGCGCGCCCTGCGCCAGCCGCGGTTCGATGTAGCCGATCGACTCGAAGCCGAACCAGCCCACCAGGCCGCCGCTGAAGCCCGGAAGCCCCTCGACCTCCGGCACCGACTGCGCGGCGCGCAGCCGCTCGACCTCGGCGAAGGGATCGGCGACCTCGCGCTCCTCGACCACCTCGCCGTTCTCGCGCAGCAGGTAGCGGTGGCCGCGGAACTCGTGGACCCGGGTCGCCGGCAGGCCGATGATCGAGTAGCGCCCGAAGCGTTCGCCGCCCTCGACCGACTCGAACAGGCAGCTGTGCGGCCCGTCGGCCAGCTTCAGGTAGACGGAAAGCGGCGTATCGAGGTCCGACAGCGTTTCGCGCACCACCGGGATGCGCGTATGCCCGGCGGCCGCCAGCCGCTGGAAGGTCGCCGCATCCATGGGGTCACCGGCCGCCGGGGCGGGCCGCGGCGACCTCGGCGCGCATGCGCGCGACCACCGCGGCATAGTCGGGCTGGCCGAAGATCGCGGACCCGGCGACGAACGTGTCCGCGCCCGCGGCGGCGATCGCGCCGATGTTGTCCGGCTTCACGCCGCCGTCGATCTCCAGGCGCACGGCGCGGCCGCTGGCGTCGATCCGTTCGCGCACCTTGCGCAGCTTCTCCAGCGCCGACGGGATGAAGGCCTGGCCGCCGAACCCCGGGTTCACCGACATCAGCAGCACCAGGTCGAGCTCGTCCAGCACGTAGTCCAGCACCTCGACCGGGGTCGCCGGGTTCAGCACGAGGCCCGGCTGGCAGCCGGCCGAACGGATCAGCTGGATGGTGCGGTGGACGTGCGCGCTGGCCTCGGGGTGGAAGCTGATCAGGGTCGCTCCGGCCTCGGCGAAGTCGCCAACGATGCGGTCCACGGGCGACACCATCAGGTGCACGTCGATGGGCGCGGTCACGCCGTGTCTGCGCAAGGCCGAGCACACCAGCGGCCCGATGGTGAGGTTGGGCACGTAGTGGTTGTCCATCACGTCGAAGTGCACCCAATCGGCGCCGGCGGCGAGCACGCCGTCGACCTCCTCGCCGAGGCGGGCGAAGTCCGCCGACAGGATGGAGGGGGCGATGACGGTGGGAAGCATGGCGGGACCCGTTGCGGCGGCGATGGCTGATTCTACCGGCGCCCGCGGCGCTTCCTGATCCGGTCGTAGGCGCGGTTGATCTCGGCGGCGCGCCGCTGGGCCTGCTCCAGCAGCTCGGGCGCGGCGCCGCCAAGCCGGTCGGGGTGGTACTGGGCCATCAGCCGCCGGTAGGCGAGGTCGACTTCGGTGTCGCTGGCGCCGGGATCCAGCCCCAGCACGGCGTAGGCGTCGCTGCCGGCGTGGCGGAACCAGTCGCTGTCGAAGGCGTGCCCGATCAGCAGGCCGATCAGCCCGCCGGCCGGATGGCGCATCAGCAGCCAGCCGGCGATGAACCCGAGGACCTTCCCGTACCAGCGCTTCATGCGCGTGATTCTAGCCCGCGGCTCGCATGCGCGGCCGGCCTCGCTACAATGCCCGCCCGACGGCTGCGATACGAACCATGGCAACGACCCTGATCGAAGCCCGCCTGCCCGGCCTCGAGCTCCTGCACCGCGGCAAGGTCCGCGACGTCTTCGCGCTGCCGCCCGGCGCGGCTCCCGACGGGGCCGGTCCGCTGCTGCTGATCGTCGCCACCGACCGGCTCAGCGCGTTCGACGTGGTGCTCCCGGACCCGATCCCGGGCAAGGGCGAAGTGCTCTGCCGGATCTCGAACTTCTGGTTCGATCGCACCGAGCACCTGGTGCGCAACCACCTCACCGGAATCGACGTGGCATCGGTGCTGCCGGCGGGCGTCGATCCCGCGCCCTACCTGCAGCGATCGGTGGTCACCCGGCGCCTGAAACCGGTGCCGGTCGAAGCCATCGCCCGCGGCTACCTCATCGGCAGCGGCTGGAAGGACTACCAGCGCACGGGCCGGGTCAGCGGCATCGCCCTGCCCGACGGGCTGCGCCAGGCCGAGCAGCTCCCGCAGCCGATCTTCACGCCCTCGACCAAGGCCGCCGCGGGCGACCACGACGAGAACATCGACTTCGACGCCATGGTCCGGACCGTCGGCGCCGAACTCGCCGAGCAGGTGCGCGACGCCACCCTGCGCCTGTACACGTTCGCGGCCGGCTACGCGGCCTCGCGCGGCATCATCCTCGCCGACACCAAGTTCGAGTTCGGCACCGATGCCGACGGCCGGCTGTACGTGATGGACGAGATGCTCACGCCGGACTCCTCGCGCTACTGGCCCGTGGATGCCTACGAGGTCGGCACCAGCCCGCCCAGCTACGACAAGCAGTACGTCCGCGACTGGCTGGAGGCGCAGGGCTGGGACAAGGCCCCGCCGGGGCCGCGACTGCCGGCGGAGGTGATCGAGCGCACGCGGGCCAAGTACGAGGAGGCGCTGCAGCGCCTGGCATCCGACGCCGCCGACGGGTCCGCCGCCACTGCGGCGGACCGGGCCGGGCCCTCCGCCGGCTGACGCGCAGCCGGTCCGGCTAGCCGGTCTCCCGGCCGCAGCGGCCCTTCCAGGCACCGGTGATGGCCGCGCGCGCGGCCGCCAGGCCTTCGGCGTCCTCCGGAACGATCCGCGCGCGGCGGTCCAGCGTGCGCTCCAGGCCGAGCGCGACCAGCGCGGCGTGCGCCCGGAGCAGGCCGGAGGCGGTGTCCCCGTCGAACAGCCCCGCGGCCGCACAGGCATCCAGCAGCCGCGGCGTGGAGCGAGGCGCCAGCAGGCCCGGGTGGTGCGCGGCGCCCTCGAGCACGAGCGCCTGCAGCAGGAACTCCAGGTCCACCAGGCCGCCCTCCCCCTGCTTGAGGTCGAACATCCCGTCGCCGCCGCGGTCGAGCTCGGCGCGCATGCGCGCGCGCATTCCGGCGACTTCCGCGAACAGCGCGTCGCGCTCGCGCGGGCGGGCCAGGGTCCGCGCACGCACCTCCTCGAAGCGGTCCCGAAGCGCGTCGTCGCCGGCCACGAAGCGCGCGCGCACCAGCGCCTGGTGCTCCCAGGTCCAGGCGCGCTCCCGCTGGTAGGCGCCGTAGGCCGACAGCGAGGACACCAGCAGGCCGCTGGCGCCGTCCGGCCGCAGGCGCACGTCGACCTCGTACAGCCGGCCGGCGGCGGTCTGCGTGCCGAGCAGCAGCACGATCTTCTGCGCGCAGCGCGCGAACCAGCGCTGCACCTCCAGCGGGCGCGGGCCGCCGGAGCGGGCATCGTGCGGCGCGTCGTAAAGGAACACCAGGTCGAGGTCGGAGCCGACGCCAAGCTCCTCCCCGCCGAGGCTGCCATAGCCGATCGCGGCGAATTCCGCCCCGGGCACCGCGCCATGCGCCGCCTCCATCGCGCGGCGTGCCAGCGCCACCACCGCCGAGACCACGCCGTCGGCCAGCCAGGCCAGCTGGCGGGCGCTGTCCACGGCGGCCATGCGCGCGTCGAGCGTCGCCAGCGCGATCCGGAAGCTCAGCGCCTGGCGGGTTTCGTTGAGCGCCTGCAGCGCGGCCTCGAGGTCGTCGTGCTGGAGGACGGCGGCGCAGGCGGCCACCGTCTGCGCGCGCTCGGGCATCGGCCCCTCCACGCGCGCGTCCAGCAGTTCGTCCAGCAGCAACGGGTGCGCGGCGACCCGCTCGGCGAGGAAGGCGCTGCGGGTGACCAGCCCGATCAGGCGCTCCAGCGCCGCCGGCTGCTCGTCGAGGAGGGCAAGGTAGCTGGCCCGGCGCAGGATGTTCTGCAGCAGCGCGAGCAGCCGGCGGATCGCCTGCAGCGGCCGATCGGCCGGTGCGCTGGCCTGGAGCATGACCGGCATCACCCGGTCCAGGCGCGCGCGCGCGGCGTTGGACAGGTCGCCCACGCTGGGCGAGCGCGCGAAGTCGCGCAGCGCGGCATCGACCGCGTCGGCATCGCCGAACCCGGCGGCCGCCAGCACCGCCGCACCCCCGCCCTCGGGCAGGCTCCGCCAATAGGCGGCGAGGTCGCCGCTGACCTCGCCCCGCGACTCGTCGCGGTGCGCGAGCAGCGCCCCGAACTCGTCCGCGACGCAGGCGCGGTGGCGCGCCAGCTCCGCGGCGAGCGCCTCCCAGTCCGGGAAGCCGAGCCCGGTGGCGATGCGCAGGCGATCGGGCTCCGACACCGGAAGGGCATGCGTCTGCGCGTCGCGCAGCATCTGCAGCCGGTTCTCCAGCCGGCGCAGGAAGCGGTAGGCGGCGGCGAGGCTCCGCGCGGCGCCGGGCGCCACCTGGCGGGCGGCGCACAGCGCGTCCAGCATCGGAAGCAGGCCGCGCCCGCGCAGCGTGGGCTCGCGGCCCCCGCGGATCAGCTGCAGGGCCTGGACCAGGAACTCGATCTCGCGGATGCAGCCGGGGCCGCGCTTGATGTCGTCGGCCAGGTCCTTGCGCGCCACCTCGGCGGTGATCGCGGCCTTCATCTCGCGCAGTCCCGCCAGCGCCCCGTAGTCGAGGTAGCGGCGGTAGACGAAGGGCCGAAGCACCTCCAGGAAGCGTTCGCCGCCGGCCAGGTCCCCCGCCACCGGTCGCGCCTTCTGCCAGGCATAGCGTTCCCAGTCGCGTCCCTCGCGCTGGAAGTACTGCTCCATCGCCGCGAAGCTCAGCGCGACCCGGCCGGAATTGCCGAAGGGCCGGAGGCGCAGGTCCACGCGGTGGCAGAAGCCGTCCGCGGTCTGCTCGTCCAGCAGCCTGGCCAGCGCGCCGCCCAGGCGGGCGAAGTAGTCGTCCGCGGCCAGCGGGCGCGCGCCGTCGCTCTCCCCGGCGGCCCCATAGGCGTAGACCAGGTCGATGTCGGAGCTGAAGTTCAGCTCGCCGCCGCCGAGCTTGCCCAGTGCGAAGACGACCAGCCGGACCGCGCGGCCCTCGCCGTCGCGGACCGTGCCGTGCCGCTCCCTGAACTGGCCTTCCAGCGCCTCGAGCGCGATCCGCAGGCAGGCCACGGCCAGCGCCGTGCTCCCGGCCAGCGTCGCGCCGACGTCGTCGAGGCCGGCGAGGTCGCGCCACACCAGCCGCGCCGAGGCCGCGGCGCGATAGCGGCGCAGCAGTCGCGGCCAGTCGTGCGCCGCGTCCGCATCGAGGATGGGCGGCGGAACCTCCGCTTCGGGATCCTCGAGGAGGGCTTCCAGCACTCCGGGCTGGCGGACGAACACGTCCATCGCGAAGTCGCTGGCCACGGCCACGCGCCGGAGCAGGTCGCCGCCGCGCGCGACGAGCCCGGCGGGCAGCTGCGCCAGCGCGCGTGCGGTCAGCGCCTCGAGGGCGGCGCGCGGGTCGACGGGCGGTGCGGGATCCATCGCCGGATTGTGGCATTCCGGCCGGGCCGTCCGGGTCCGGGCGGCGCGCATAAAAAAAGCCCGAAACGGCGAACCGTTCCGGGCTTTGCTCCCTCCCCCACGTCGGGTGCGGGATCGATCGTGAAGGAAACGTTATGCAAGTTGCACGCTGCAGTGCAAAACGAGACTCATCGGTACAGGAACAGTCAAGTGCCGTTCGCCGGCCTTCGACCAAAGTCGCGCAGCAGTTCGCGAGCGGCGTTGCGCCCCGGGAGACCGGTCACGCCGCCGCCCGGATGCGTGCCCGAACCGCACAGGTACAGCCCGCACAGCGCGCCGCGATAGCTGCCCTGCCCCAGCACCGGGCGGGCCGAGAACAGCTGGTCGAGGCCGAGCGCGCCGTGGAAGATGTCGCCGCCGACCAGGCCGAAGCGGCGCTCCAGGTCGAGCGGCGACAGCGCCTCGTACCCGAGCACGCTGGCGCGGAAGTTCGGCGCGACCGCATCGACCGTGTCGATCATCAGCCGCGCCACGGTGTCGCGGTGCGCGTCCCAGCCGCCGTCGACGTCCGGGTTCACGTGCTGGCAGAACAGGCTGGCCACGTGCCGCCCCGGCGGCGCCAGGGTGTCGTCGAGCGTCGAGGAGATGACCAGCTCGACGATGGGCGCGCGCGCCCAGCCGGGGTTGTGTTCCTTCGACCTGGCGTCGAACCAGGCCTGCTCGAAGTAGCGCAGCGAGTGGCCGACGAGGATGCCGCTCTGGTGGTGCGGCTGGAGCACGGTGCCGGGGGCCGCGGTGAAATCGGGGAGCTCGGACAGGGCCACGTTCATCCGGAAGGTGCCCGACGCGCAGCGGTAGCGGGCGAAGCGGGCGGCCGTGTCCTCGTCCAGGTGCTCCGGCGCCACCAGCTTCGTGTACAGCAGCCTGGGATTGAGGTTGCTGGCGACTGCGCCGGCGCGGAGTTCGCGCCCGTCGGCCAGCGCGACGCCCACGGCGCGCCCGCCCTCGACCAGCAGCCGGGCCACCTCGGCCCCGGTCTCGATCACGACGCCGCGCGCCCGGCACTCGGCCGCCATCGCCCCGGTGATCGCGCCCATGCCGCCGATGGCATGGCCCCACGCGCCCTGCTTGCCGTTGACCTCGCCGAAGACGTGGTGCAGCAGGACATAGGCCGACCCCGGCGTGTACGGACTGGCGAAGTTTCCGACCACCGAGTCCCAGCCCAGCGCCGCCTTCAACGGCTCCGATTCGAACCAGTGGTCGAGCAGCTCGCCGGCCGACTTCGTGAACAGGTCGAGCAGGTCGCGACGGCCACGCATGTCGAGGCGCCGCAGGCGGCGGGCGACGGCGGCCGAGGCCAGCCAGTCGGCGAGCACGAATCCGTCCGACACGTTCGGCGGCGTGAGCAGCATGAGTTCGCGCAGCACCGCCACGACGCGCTCGAGCATCCCGTAGTACTGCGGCAGCCGCTCCGCGTCGCGCGCCGACCACCTGGCCACCTCGGCGGCGCCGTCGGGGCCGCCGAGGCGGAATGCGCGGCCGTCGGGCAGCGGCAGGAAGTTCGAGAGCGGGCGCTCGGCGATC
>JAAZHF010000248.1 GCA_012510865.1 Gammaproteobacteria bacterium | reverse complement strand
GCGGCCCCGCTGGTGGCCGCGACGACGGCGGTGGACGCTGCCCCGGCGCCGCAGGGCCCGGTCGACGCCTCCGGGGGCGGTGCCGCGGCGCTGCTGTCCGCGGCGGCCCCGGCCGCGCTGGCCGTGGCCGAACTGCCGCGCCGCACCGCCGAGCGTGGATCCACGCGCAGCCAGGCCCAGCGGGCCGCCGCGAGGCGTTCGCAGGCGGCGGCGCCGGCGTCGCGCCTGGTGGCCGCCTCGGCGCCGCCCGCCGCGGGCGGCGGCGCCGTGCAGCTCCTTCCGCCACCTGCCGGGCTTCAGGACTTCGCCGTCGGGGCCTCCGGTGGCGACGCCCTGTTCGGTGCGCCCACCGCCCCGCCGCGGCCGTGGCCGCGCGCCGTACTGCCGGCGCTGTCGGGCCGGCAGCCGTTCGCGGCCGGCTTCGGGCTGCCGCAGGGCGAGGCGTTCGCGCCGTTCCAGCCCCGGCTGGCACGCGATCCCGCCGCGGCACCGCCCGCGGCCGGGGGCGACCCGGACGCCGGGCAGGCGCCCGCGGACGCCGGAAGCGGCGAGCCGCCCATCCCGGATCCTGCCGGCTAGCGCGCCGCGCCAGCCCATGTTTCCCGGGCCGACCGGGCCCGGGCCCCATTCCAGAAATCGAGGTCGACTCCCCGATGAAATCACCCGTGTACGCCATCGCCCTGGTCGCACTGACCGCCGCTGGAACCGCCGCGGTGGTCCTCCCAGCGGCCACCGCGCAGTCGCAGTCCGGTTCCCCGGATCCGGGCGCCACCGCCGTCACCGCGCCGACGGCCGCACCGCTGGTCACCGGCCTGCCCGACTTCACCCGCCTGGTGGAGCGCGTCGCACCCGCCGTGGTCAACGTCGAAGTCACCGTGGGCCCGCGCGGGAACCGCCAGGCCCAGGCGCTGCCGGATGACATGCCCGAGTTCTTCCGCCGCTTCTTCGGCCCCGGCATGCCCTTCCCGGGCGTGCCGCAGGAGCCGGGCGGCCGCGGTGGCATGTCGATGGGCAGCGGCTTCCTGATCTCCGGCGACGGCTACGTGATCACCAACCACCACGTGGTCGACGGAGCCAGCGAAGTGCGGGTGACGCTGCCCGACCGCCGCGGCTTCAGCGCCGAGGTGGTGGGGAGCGACGAGCAGTCCGACGGCGCCGTGCTCAAGATCGACGCCACGGGGCTGCCCTTCCTGCGTCCCGGCGACGCCAATTCGGTCAAGCCCGGCCAGTGGGCGGTGGCCATCGGTTCGCCCTTCGGCTTCGACCAGTCGGTCACCGCGGGCATCGTCAGCGCCGTGGGCCGCGCCAACCGCTACGCCAACCAGCGCTACGTGCCTTTCATCCAGACCGACGTCGCCATCAACCGCGGCAATTCGGGCGGGCCGCTGCTCAACACCAGCGGCGAGGTGATCGGCATCAACTCGCAGATCTTCTCGAACTCCGGCGGCTACATGGGCGTGAGCTTCGCCATCCCCATCGACGTGGTGATGAACGTGGCCGAGCAGCTCAAGGACACCGGCCAGGTGCGCCGCGGGCAGATCGGCGTGCAGGTGCAGGAGATCCGCAGCGACGACGCCAAGGGCCTCGGCCTGCCCGACACCCGCGGTGCGCTGGTCGCCGACATCATCCCTGGCGGACCGGCCGAGAAGGCGGGCATCGAGCGCGGCGACGTGATCCGCGAGGTCGACGGCACCGTGGTCAACCAGTCCAGCGACCTGCCGCCGATGATCGGCGCCAGGGCGCCCGGCTCCCGGGTCACGCTGAAGGTCTGGCGCGAAGGCCGCACCCGCGACATC
>JAAZHF010000247.1 GCA_012510865.1 Gammaproteobacteria bacterium | reverse complement strand
CGCTGGAAGAGCAGGCCCGCTCGCAGCTGCGCAACATCGCCAGCCTGCCCTTCGTCGGGCCGTGGGTGGCGGTGATGCCCGACGTGCACCTGGGGATCGGCGCGACGGTGGGTTCGGTGGTGCCGACCCAGGGCGCGATCATCCCGGCCGCCGTGGGCGTCGACATCGGCTGCGGCATGGCGGCGGTGCGCACGACGCTCAATGCGCGCGACCTCCCGGATTCTCTGGTGCGCCTGCGCTCGGCGATCGAGCGTGCGATCCCGGTCGGCAACGGCCCGCAGGGCGAGCACCGCAGGACGCCGGACAGCATCGAAACCGCGCTCGGCAACTCCGGACTGTGGCAGCGGCTGCAGCGCATCAAGGCGAAGCACCCGCGCATCCGCCTCGACAAGGTGGAGAAGCAGCTGGGCACGCTCGGCGGCGGCAACCACTTCATCGAGGTCTGCCTGGACGAAAGCGACGCGGTGTGGGTGATGCTGCACTCGGGCTCGCGCGGCACCGGCAACCTGATCGGGACCTACTTCATCCAGCGCGCGCGTGAGGAGCTGGGTAAGCGCGTGCTCGGCTACCACGTGCCCGACAAGGACCTGGCCTTCTTCATGGAGGGCGAGGAGCTGTTCGACGACTACGTCGAGGCCGTGGGCTGGGCGCAGGACTACGCGCGCGCCAACCGCGAGGCGATGATGCAGCGCGTGCTGCACGCGCTGCGCACGGAGCTGCCGAAGTTCCGGCTGCAGGCGATGGCGGTCAACTGCCACCACAACTACGTGCAGAAGGAGACGCACGCCGGCCGCGAGGTGTACGTGACCCGCAAGGGCGCGGTGCGCGCGGGCCGGGACGAGCTCGGCATCATCCCCGGCAGCATGGGCGCGAAGAGCTTCATCGTGCGCGGGCTGGGCAACGCCGAGAGCTTCGAGAGCTGCAGCCACGGCGCCGGTCGGGTGATGAGCCGCACCGCGGCCCGCAACAGCATCACGCTGAAGCAGCACCGCGAGGCCACCGCGCACGTGGAGTGCCGCAAGGACCAGGCGGTGATCGACGAGTCGCCGGCGGCCTACAAGGACATCGACGCGGTGATGGCGGCGCAGGCGGACCTGGTCGAGGTGGTGCACACGCTGCGGCAGGTGGTGTGCGTGAAGGGGTAGGTGGCGGCGCTAGGGTTTGTGGTCGGCGACGTGGATGCGCGCGGACAGCCGGCTGCCTCCGCCCTTCGGCACGGCTTCGAAATAGGGATCGCCGTCGATGGGCGACATGGCGAGGAAGACGCCGCTGCCCATGATCCGTTCCGCGTCGCGCCATGGGACGAAGGTCCCGGCCTCGGACTCGATGCGGACCTCGAGTGCCCGGAGCTCGCGCAATTGCTGGTTCGAGGCCGTGGAGTGCTCGAGGCGGGGGAGCAGGCCCCTTGCCCAGTCGCGGAAATCGAAGGCGTCGACTGGCTGCAGGTCGCCGGGACCGGTGCCCCAGCGCAGGTCTTCGAACAGGTAGCCCAGGGGCACCGTGCTCGTGCTGGTGCAGCG
>JAAZHF010000002.1 GCA_012510865.1 Gammaproteobacteria bacterium | reverse complement strand
GTGCGATGGATCTGCTCCATCAGCGTCGGAAGTTCCTTCTCGCGCGCCTGGGCGGCGAACGCCTCGGCCTCGTCCTCGCTCAGGCCGGTGAAGCCCGGCCAGGCGATCAGCTGGCCCTGGGACGAAACGATCCGGCCGGTCGCCCCGGCGGGCACGTCGTTGACCGAGCGCATCAGCCGATCCCCGACCGGAATGGTCACGCCCCAGGCCCCGACCTGCCGGCCGTCGATGGTCACCGGCTGATAGCAGCCGGTGCTCATGCGGCGGGTGCCCGGCGACGAGATCAGCCGGCGCAGGCGGGTGCATTGCATCACCCCGGCCGGATTGAGCTCCGGCCGCACCAGCCGGCTCATTTCCTCGTGCTGGAAGTTGAAGTCCGGCGGCGCGTCGCGCCGGTAGTAGATCAGCCGATCCTCGCGCGCCGGGCCGAACATGACCAGCCGGTTCTGCGGCGTGAAAAAGTAGAAATTGTCGAAGGTCTCGAAGCCCGAAGGGCCGCTGGCGAACACGATGCGCGCGGCCGCCAGGATGACCTTGGCCTCGTCGCCGGTCATGCTGGCCGCGTCGGGAATGAAGCCCGCCATGCCGAAAATGCGCCCGCCGGCCCCGTCGGAGATGCCGTCGTAAAGCTCCGGGATGCTGCGCCGGGTGCCGTCGGCCTGCAGCGGGAAGAAGCGGTCCAGCTCCCGCCAGGTGGCCTCCGGCTCCATCGACTCGTAGCGGTCGATCATTTCGCGGGTGGCGCCCGCGTATCTGGCGCTCAGCTGGGTGAACAGGCTCTGTTCGGTGCGCGTGCGTTCGCGCGCGTACATCTCGAGGTCGCTGACCTTCTGCGCCTCGAACCGGCTGTGGAACACCTGGTAGGCCCCGGCGAACGACAGGCCGAGAGCCACCAGCGACACGGCGAGGATGCCGAGCAGCAGTTTCTTGGCCAGGGACAGGGATTGAAGACTCGACATCGGTTCCGCTGGGATTGGGGGAACCTTGTCGCAAACTAGTCTTGAGAAGGCGTTTAAGGGGTCAGCAGCCGCCGGACCGCCTGCGGCAGCGCCGCGAAATCGTCGATCAGGGCGTCGGCCCCCAGGTCGGCCGGCGGGATCTCGGTATAGCCGAACCCGACCACCACGCATGGCGTCCCGGCGGCCCGGGCAGCCCCGACATCCGTGGCGCTGTCGCCGACCATCACCGTGCGGGACATATCGCCGCCGATCCGCGCGACCGTCTCGCGGATGTGCTCGGCGTGCGGCTTGCGGCGGCTGACCACGTCCGGCCCGCTGATCGCCGCGAACCGGCCGCTCAGGCCCAGCGCATCCAGCAGAGCCACCGCCAGATCGGTCCGCTTGTTGGTGCACACGCACAGCCGGGCGCCCTCGCCGGACAGCCGGTCCAGGGTCTCGACCACGTTGGGATAGGGCCGGCTCTCCTGCGCGATGCGGGCCAGATACAGGTCGATGAACCGGTCGAACAGCCGATCGCCCTGGGCCTCCTCCCACGGCGCGCCGGCCTCGGCGAAGCCGTGCACCAGCATGGCCCGCGCTCCGTGCCCGACCAGATGCCGCGCGGCGCTGAGCGGCACGGCCGGCAGGCCGTATTCGTCCAGCAGCCGGTTCAGGACCGCGAACAGATCGGGCGCGGTGTCGACCAGGGTGCCGTCCAGATCGAAGGCGATGGTCGCGCCGGCCAGGTCCGTCATCGTGTCCTCATGGCGGTTCAAAGGTCGCAGGTCCGCGCCGTTTCGTCTAAATCCGTCCCGGTCGCAATCGAACTGTGAGTCGTCATGAGCGCGCGCGCCGCCGTCATCCTCGCCGCCGGCCAGGGCACGCGGATGAAGAGTCCGCTGCCCAAGGTGCTGCACCGGGTCGCCGGCCGCGCCATGCTGGACCACGCCATCGACACCGCCGAGGCGCTGGGCTGCGAACGCATCGTGGTGGGCGTCGGCGACCATTCGCCGGCGGTGCGCGAGCATGTCGTCCGCCGGCTGGGCGAGGCGGCGGTGGCGGTGCAGGACCCGCCGCTAGGCACCGGCCATGCCGTGCGCGCCGCCGAACAGGCGCTGAAGGGATTCGCCGGCAAGGTGGTGGTCACCTACGCCGATTGCCCGCTGCTGGAGGCCGCCGACATCGCCCCGGTGTTCGAGGGCGATGCGGCGATCAACGTGCTCGGCTTCGATGCGGCCGATCCCGGCGCCTACGGCCGGCTGGTCATGGGCGCCGACGACGAACTGCTGCGGAT
>JAAZHF010000246.1 GCA_012510865.1 Gammaproteobacteria bacterium | reverse complement strand
GACAGCGTCGAGCGGGCGCGGGAGATCGCCGAGCGGATCCGGGGAGTGGGGGAGGCCTGCGGACTGCGCCCGATCGTCGTCAACTCCTGCGTCGACGGCGAGCTCACCGCCGCGATCGCTTCCAGCGGCGCGCTGGTGCTGGACGTGTTCGAGCCCTTCATGTCGACGCTGGAACAGGAGCTCGGCGAGGGCCGGCAGCCGCTGGTGGGCCAGGCCCACGGCATGGTCGACTTCGACGCGTACCACAAGCGCATCAACGCCATGAACTACGCGCTGACCCACGACGACGGCATGTCGATCAACTACGACAACGCCGACGTGATCCTGGTGGCGGTGTCGCGCGCGGGCAAGACGCCCACCTGCGTGTACCTGGCGCTGCACTACGGGATCGCGGCAGCCAACTATCCGCTGACCGAGGAGGACCTCGAACACGACCGCCTGCCGCCGCGCCTGCGCGCGCACCGCGGCAAGCTGTTCGGGCTCACGATCGATCCGGTGCGGCTGCAGCAGATCCGCCAGGAGCGGCGACCGAACTCGCGCTATGCCGACCTCGAGACCTGCAAGCGCGAGGTGGCTGCCGCCGAAACGCTGTTCCGGGCGGAGCGCATCCCGGTGCTGAGCACGACGCACACCTCGATCGAGGAGATCGCCAGCAAGGTCATGACCACGCTGGGCATCCGGCGGGGCATGTTCTGAACAGGGGCCCCGCGATCGCGCGGGCAGGAATCCGCAGACTGGGCCGCCTGCGCGGGGCCGTCAAGCTGCCGCCGCCCACGCGCGCCGTGTAGCATCGGGCCATGTCCCACCTCGCCGCCCGCCGCCTGCACGTCCCGCGCCTGAGCCGCCTCGGCTGGCTGATGGCGCTGTACGCGGAGAACCACGCGCGGCTGGAGCGCCTGTTCGAACCGGTCGACCTCGCGCCCGGCACGCATGTCTCGAGCATCGGCGACGGCCTCGACCTGCGGCTCGACGTGATCGGACGCCATCCCTATACCAGCGAGCTGCGCCTGGCCTACGTCGCGCTGCCCGACCCGGTCACGGGCGAGCCCGACCCGTCGGCCTACCTCCGCATGTACCACGACGCACGCCAGGTGGAGGCGACGCACTGCTACGTGGGACGCCGCTGGCAGGACGCGATCGGCCTGTTCCCGCCGCCGTCCCGGCTGCTGGGCCACCGCATGCGCATGAACACCTTCCTCGGCAAGTGGCTGCAGTACCTGGCCGAGCGCGGCCACGGGGTCGCCACCCTGCGCCCCGGGCCGTCGTGCCTGCCGGCCGCTCCGCTGCTATCTTCGAACCGCAGTTCCCCCGACAGCACAAGGTGAACCCATGACGACGAAGCTCGACAAGCCACTGAAGCGCGAAGTGCAGATCGGCGACAAGGCCTACACCCTCACCATCGACCCGACCGGGCTCAAGCTCGTCGAGAAGGGGCACCGCAAGGGCGTCGAGGTTGACTGGAGCGAGATCGCGGCGCGCGACGGCGGCGGCTGAGCAACGACGCGCGGCGTCCCCTCGGGACAGGAACGAAAAAGCCCGCCATGGAGGCGGGCTTTTCCGTTGTTGGCGTCCCCACGGGGATTCGAACCCCGGTGTCCACCGTGAAAGGGTGGTGTCCTAGGCCTCTAGACGATGGGGACTTGGATCTGTCCGTCACTCGCGACCGGCCCGGGTCGAAGAGTGGTGGAGCCAGGCGGGATCGAACCGCCGACCTCCTGCATGCCATGCAGGCGCTCTCCCAGCTGAGCTATGGCCCCACGTTGGTGAGCGCGAAATTGTAGGGGCCCCGGCATTCGCCGTCAACACATGGCGGCGCACGGCGCGCGTCAGTCGCCATGGCGCGCGTATTCGCTGGTGCTGCCGTCGAGGTGCACGAGTTCGACCGCATAGGGATGGACGGTGCCATCGGGCATCTCCATGCCGGGCGAGCCGGCGGGCATCCCTGGCACGGTGAGGCCGCGTGCCTGCGGACGCTCGGCCAGCAGCCGCTCCACGTCCGCGGCCGGTACGTGGCCTTCGAGGAAGTAGCCGTCGATCTCGGCGGTATGGCAGGAGCCCTTCGCATAGGGCACGCCGACCCGCTGCTTGACGGGACCCATGTCCTGGTGGTCGTGGACCTGCACCGCGAAGCCGGCGGCGCGCATGTGCTCGATCCAGGCTCCGCAACAGCCGCAGCTGGGATGCTTGTGCACGACCAGCAGCGGGGCCGCGCCCGCGACGGGGGAGGGCGCCGCGTCATCGGCCGGCGTGGATGCGGTGACGGGCACCGTCCCTGCAAGCTGGACCGCGGATGCGCCGCCGGCGAAGGCCACGGCGGTCCGGTCGTCCGCGGAGCAGCCGGCCACGGCAGCCAGCGCCCCGGCGAGGATCAAGACAGATATGTGATTCATGTAGTTCATCAAGTATTCCTGCCAGACAGTTGATTCAGAACCAGATACGGGCCCCGAGAACGATCCCGGTGTGGCGTCCCGACCGCCCGCCGGACCGATGCATGGCGGCCGTGTCGCCAAAGCTGCGCTCGTGCACGAGGCCGATGTAGGGAGCGAAGCGGCGCTGGGCCTCGTAGCGCAGGCGCAGGCCGGCCTCGACCGTGGACAGGCCCGATCCGATCCTACGGCCGGGGTCGCCCTGGCCGTGGAACGTGGCTTCGAGCGCGGGCTGCAGGACCAGCCGGTTGGTCAGCAGCAGGTCGCGCTCCGCCTCGATGCCAAGCATCGTCCTGCCGCCTTCCCCTACATAGCCGGTGACCGAAAGCTCGACCATCCACGGAGCCAGGCCCTGGACGCCGACCGCCAGCCAGTCCTGCGACCCGCCCGGGGAGAAGTCGTGGCGCACGCCGGCCACCACGTCCCACCACGGCGCCACGGCGCGCCCGTAGAGCAGCTCCAGGTGCGCGGCGGTGCGGCGGGCGTCGCCGCGCTCTCCGGCGGACCGCAGCCACAGGCGATGGATGTCGCCGCCGACCCAGCCTTCGACGTCCCAGGCCTGGCCGCTGCCGTGCTCCCCGTCCCGGGTTTCCAGCCGGTCGAAGAGCAGGAAGGCGTTGGGCCCGGTCGCATGCTGCATGCCGCCGCCGAGCCGGGGAAACGCGGCCGCGCGATCCGCGTCGGTCAGCGGAGGCACCGGTACCAGCGCGTCCTGCCGTCCGTCGTGCCCCTGGCCATCGGCGTGCCCGTGGGCATGCTGGTGCTCGTGCTGGTGCTGGTGCTGGTGCGCATGCCCGTGCACCCCTTCCTGCGATTGCGCATGCGCATGCGCATGCGAGAGTTCCTGCGCGCCGGCCTGGCCCGCCAGGGCGACCGCCAGCGCAAGCAGCAGCCCGCGTCCGCTGCGGCTCATGCGCGCTCCTCCACGCGCACCTCGCGCATCATCCCCGCTTCCATGTGGTACAGCAGGTGGCAGTGGAAGGCCCATCGCCCCAGGGCATCTGCGCGCACCCGGAAGCCGCGTCGCGTTCCCGGCGGCATGTCGACCGTGTGCTTGCGGAGCTGGAAGGCGCCGTCCGCGTCTTCCACGTCGCTCCACATCCCGTGCAGGTGGATGGGGTGCGACATCATCGTGTCATTGACCAGCACCACGCGCAGGCGCTCGCCATAGGACAGGCGCAAGGGCTCGGCGTCCATGAACTTCATGCCGTCGAACGACCAGGCGAACTTCTCCATGTGCCCGGTCAGGTGCAGCTCGACCTCGCGCCCGGGCACACGGCCGTCGGGATCGTCGAACAGGCTGCGCATCGCGCCGTAGGTCAGCACCGTCCGGCCGTTCCCGCGCAGGCCGACGCCCGGGTCGTCGAGCCTCGGCGCCGGCGACATCGCCTGCATGTCGACCAGCGGATTGCCGGCCTCGCTGGAGGGGTGGCTCTGCATGCCGCCGTGGCCCGCGGGCGCGTGCGCGCCGTGGTCCATCGCGCCGTGGTCCATCGCGCCGTGGTCCATCGCGCCGTGGTCCATCGCGCCGTGGTCCATCGCACCGTGGCCCATGTCCTCCATGGTCAGCAGCGGGCGGGGGTCCAGCGCTGGCACCGGCGGCGCAAGGCCGTGGCGCACCGCCAGCGTGCCGCGGGCGTAGCCCGTGCGCCCCATGTCCTGGGCGAAGATCGCGAAGGCATCGGCACCGGCGGGCTCGACCAGCACGTCGTAGGTCTCGGCCACCGCGATCCGGAACTCGTCGACGGTCACCGGATGGATGTACTGCCCGTCGGCCGCGACCACGGTCATCTTCAGCCCCGGGATGCGGACGTCGAAATAGGTCATCGCGGAGGCGTTGATGAATCGCAGCAGCAGCCTTTCCCCGGGGCGGAACAGGCCGGTCCAGTTGCCGGCCGGCGCAGTTCCGTTCAACAGGTAGGTATAGGTGTGGCCGTTGATGTCCGAGATGTCGGTGGGCGTCATCCGCATCCGGTTCCACATCGCGCGGTCGCGCAGCGTGGCCGCGAGGCCATCGGCGCGGGCGTCGCGGACGAAGTCGCCCACGGTGCGCTGGTAGTAGTTGTCGTAGGTCGCGGCCTTCTTCATCCGCCGGAACAGCGCGGACGGGTCCATGTCCGTCCAGTCGGACAGCAGCACGACGTGCTCGCGGTCGAAGCGGTAGGGAGGCGGCTGCAGCGGGTCGATCACCAGCGCGCCGTACAGTCCCGCCTGCTCCTGGAACATCGAGTGGCTGTGATACCAGTAGGTGCCGGACTGGCGCACGGGGAAGCGATAGGTCCAGGTCCCGCCGGGTGCGATGCCGTCGAAGCTGAGGCCGGGCACGCCGTCCATATTCGCGGGCAGCAGCAGCCCGTGCCAGTGGATCGAGGTCGAAGCATCGCGCAGGCGGTTGGTCACGCGCAGGACGGCATGGTCGCCTTCCCGGAGGCGCAGCACCGGGCCGGGCAGGCTGCCGTTGACCGTGGTGGCGAGGCGGGGGCGCCCGGTGAAATCGACCGGAGAGCGCCCGATGGCCAGGTCGAGCTCCGGACCGGACAGCACCGGAACCGTGGGTGCGGCGTGGCCTGCGCCCGGCTTCAGGCCCAGCGCCGCGGCGACGCCGCCGGCGGCCAGGCCCTGCACGAAGCGTCGACGGCCCGGTGCCGGGAGCGGGCCCGGGGGAGGGGAGTGGCGCATCAGGGGCTCCTGTCCAACCGTGGACACCGCGCCCGCAGGGCGCGGTGGCGGAACGGCGGGCGGATCCGCACGGACGGGTGGGAGGGGAACATCGGCGGAAGTCTAGCGGCCCGCGGCCGTACGCCGGCTGTCCCAGATCAAGCCGGGCTCATCCGGTCCCGTCGGAGGGCGGCGTCCCCCCGGCCACCGGCAGGCGCCAGCCCCGGCGCAGGGCCAGCATCCGCAGCACGAAGCAGGCCAGGCCGCCGACCACCGCCATCGGCACCAGCGGCAGGTCCAGCAGGTGGCCGACGACCACGATGCCCGCCCCGACCAGGGCCGCCACCGCATACAGCTCGGCGCGCAGCACCACCGGCACGTTGGCCAGCAGGATGTCCCGGGCCATGCCCCCGCCGATGCCGGTGAGCATGCCCATCATCGCCGCCATCACCGGGCCGAGGCCGAACACCAGGGCCTTCTCGGTCCCCGCGACGGCAAAGAAGGCGAGTCCGACCGCGTCGAGCATCCTGACCGGATTGCGCAGCCGCTCGATCAGCGGGGACCAGAAGAAGGTGACCACGCCCGCCGCCACCGCCGTCGCCAGGTAGCGCCAGTCCTGGACCGCGGCCGGCGGCGTGGCTCCGATCAGCACGTCTCGGCTGATGCCGCCGAAGGTGGAGGCCGCGAACGACACCACCAGGACCCCGAAGATGTCCAGGCGCTGGCGCACCGCGGCCACCGCGCCGCTGACCGCGAACGCGAAGGTCCCGCACAGGTCCAGCACCAGGACGAGCGTGCGGAGCTCGAGCGTCCCCTGGAGTTCAAGCGCGATCATGCCCGGAAGTATGCACCCGCGGGACGGCTCAGTCCCCCCGGGGCAGCTTGAGGAAGCGCGCGGCGTTGTCGTGGAAGATCGCCCACTTCTGCTCCGCGGTCAGGAACGGCGCGCTGTCCACGCCCTCGATCGCGAGCCCGATCGCCTCCGGCCACGCCATCTGGTCGGAGCCGAACATCAGGCGGTCGCCCAGGCCGGCCGTCACCAGCGCCTGCAGGTAGTCGTGGAATTCCTGCCGCGGGATGATCCAGTTGATCACCGACACGTCCGCGTGGAGCTGCGGGTAGACGTACATCAGGGCCTTGGTTTCCTGAAGGTAGGGCCAGCCCGCGTGCATCAGCCAGACGCGCAGCTTCGGGTGGCGCTTGAGCATCGGCTCCAGCAGCCGGGGATTGCCGAGGCCGGCGCTGAAGCCGGGGCAGCACCCGCAAGGGGTCCCCGGCGGCCCCAGCCCGGTGTGGATGCCGACGGGGAGGTCGAACTCCTCGGCCAGCGCAAGGTAGGGCTCGAACCAGGGATCGCTCGGATCGAGCCCGTGGTACTGCGCGCCGATCTCGCCCAGCACCCTGAGCTCGGAGTCCAAAGGACAGACGCGGTCGCCCGTCGCGTGCGGCCAGCCACGGGCGTGCCGGCGGTGGCCCGCTGTGGGAGGATGGCCATGGGCACCCACGCGGCCCGCCGGGGCCTGGTGGAGCAGGACATGTGCTATTCCGCGCTGGTCGAAGCGAACTACCGCAGGTACGTGGACCGGTTCGGCGCCACGGTGTCGCTGGAGGAGTTCACCCGCCAGGCCATGGCCGATCCCGGCAAGCGCCCGAAGTGGCCCAAGGGCCTCCGGGACGCCGCCGCCGCGGACCCGTCCCCCCGGGCGCATGCGCTGCGGACCGCCGCCCGGTTCTGGATCGCCCGCGACGTGGCGGCGACCGAGCGTGAACTGGCGGAACAGCGCGAGCGCGTCGCGGCCGGCCGGCGGGCGCTGTCGCGCAAGCCGACGAAGAAGGCCGCCGACGACGTCCGCATCGGCTCGAACAGGATCGCACGGCTGGAGGCCGGCCTCGCCGACCTGCGGCGGACCCGGCCGGAAGCGGCCGACGGTCGCATCTATCCGGGCCAGTCCGCACCCGTGATGGTCTGGCAGGACGGGCGGCGCGTGGTACTGCCGATGCGGTACCAGTGCCGCCCCGAGGGCAAGCCCGAGTCGTGGGACCGCAGGTTCCCGGGCACCTACAACGCGCGCCGGGAAAGCCTTGAGCGGACCTGGAAAGGGCAGTTCGGCCGGACGCACGGCGTGGTGCTGGCCAGCGCCTTCTACGAACACGTCCAGCGCGACGGCCGCGACGTGGTGCTCGAGTTCCGCCCCGACACGGGTGGCCCGATGCTCGTGGCCTGCCTGTGGTCGCGCTGGACGGACGAAGAGGGCGGGGACCTGCTGTCGTTCGCCACGATCACCGACGAGCCACCACCGGAGATCGCCGCCGCCGGCCACGACCGCTGCATCATCCCCATCCGCGAGGAGCACCTCGACCGCTGGCTGGTGCCGGGCGCCGCCACGCCCGCCGAGCTGTTCGCGATCCTCGACGACCGCGAGCGCCTCCATTTCGAACATCGCGAAGCGGCATGATGGGACCCGTCGACGACGTCCGCCCGTCAACAGAAGGAGTCCTGCCATGAACCTCCCGACGCCCGCGCGCTCCGGTCCCGCCCCGGAGATCGATGCCGCCGCCTGGTTGAACACCGCCGGACCGCTGACGCTTCACGGCCTTCGCGGGCAGGTGGTGTTCCTGCACGCGTTCCAGATGCTGTGCCCGGCCTGCGTCAGCCACGGCCTGCCGCAGGCCTCCGCCGTGCACGAGCGCTTCGCGGGGCAGGGCCTGGCGGTGGTCGGACTGCACACCGTGTTCGAGCACCACGCCGCGATGGGCATCGAGGCCCTGACCGCCTTCGTGCACGAATACCGCCTGCGCTTCCCGATCGCCATCGACCGCCCCGGAGGCGACGGCCCCGTCCCCGTGACGATGCGCCGCTACGGCTTCCGCGGCACTCCCAGCGTGGCGCTGGTGGACCACCGCGGCCTGCTGAGGATGAGCCATTTCGGGCGTGCGGACGACCTTGCCCTGGGCGCGATGATCGGGCGGCTGCTGCTGGAGCGTGAGCGCGACGGCTGACTGGGCCTTGCCGTCAGCGGCGCGGCGTGACTGCTGGTCGCGGGCCCTGTTGACCCTGTTCCTTCGCTCTGCCTGGAGGCTGCAGGCGGATCGAGAAACCGTCGGAGCGGGACGGTGGGGAACTGTGCAACCAGTCGTGTGATCGGGCGCTCAGGACATGGGCTCCGGTGCGGCTCCGATCCTGGGCGGGAGCGGTATGAACTCGTCGTTGTCCAGGTCCGGCAACTTCATCCGGCCCGCGGCCCAGTCCGCGCGCGCCTGTTCGATGCGCTCCTTCGAGGAGGACACGAAGTTCCAATCGATGTGGCGGGGCCCGACCGGCTCACCGCCCAGCCCCATGACAACGGCATCGCGCAGTGCCGCAATCGTCGCCGCCTTGCCGGGCGCGAGGACCGCCATGCTTCCGGCCGCGATGCGTTCCCCGGCCACTTCGACATCGCCCCTGGCGACGTAGACCGCGCGCTCGCTGTACTCCGCCGGCAAGGTCACCCGGGATCCGGCGGGCAGCTGCCAGTGCACGTAGAACTGCGGGGAATCGATCTTCACCGGTGACTCGATGCCGGCCAGGCGTCCCGCGATCAGGCGTCCGACGATGCCGTCGCCGTCGAACGTCGGCAGCGCCTCGTCCGGGTAGTGCCAGAAGCCCGGGTCCATCTCCTCGCGCTCGTAGGGCAATGCCACCCAGGCCTGGATGCCGTCCATCGGTCCACCATGGGCGCGCAGTTCCTCGAAACGCTCGGAGTGGGTAATGCCGCTTCCGGACGTCATCCAGTTGACCTCTCCTGGCCGGATCGGTTGCTCGGACCCGACGCTGTCACGATGCATGATCTCCCCATCGAACAGATAGGTGATCGTCGACAGACCGATATGCGGGTGGGGGCGGACATCGGCTTCCCGGGGCAGTCCCGGTTCGATCTGCTTCGGACCCATGCGGTCGAAGAAGATGTAGGGGCCAATCATGCGCCGCTTGGAGAACGGCAGTACGCGGCCCACTTCAAAGGCCCCGAGGTCGCGGCGGCGCTGCTGGATGATGAGTTCGATCACGGGTGAGTCTCCTGCCGGAACGGATTTACAGCGAGAACGTGGTGCGTGACCCGAGTTGCTTGAGCTGGCTGGCCACGCGGGCTGCTGACGCTTCATTCGGACAGTCACAGTAGCCGGCGCAGGGGCCGGCCAGCTCGGTGTGGTTGTAGACGGTGCGGCGGTAGTGGCGGGCTGCGCAGTGGTTCGGGCCGTGCTGGCCTTCAGGTGGACCGCCCAGAGTTTCATAGACACTCATCGGCCGCTTTGCGCGTAGCGCCTTTCGAACTCTACCGGTGAGACATCGCCAGCGGAACCATGGCGACGAACCGGGTTGTAGAACATCTCGATGTAGTCGAACACGTCCGAGGCTGCCGCGGCCCGGGTCGGATAGATCCGCCGCTTGATCCGCTCCTTCTTCAGGATGCTGAAGAAGCTCTCGGCCACCGCATTGTCGTGGCAGTTGCCGCGACGGCTCATGCTCGGAACCATCCGATGCGCTTTCAGGAAGGACTGCCAGTCGCTGCTGGTGAACTGGCTGCCCTGGTCGGAGTGCACCATGACGCCCGGTCCCGGCTTGCGTCGCCACGCTGCTGCCACCAGGGCCTGCAGCACCAGGTCGCTGGTCATCGTCGGCGCCGTGGCCCAGCCTACGATCTGCCGCGAGTACAGGTCCATGACCGCCGCGAGGAACAACCAGCCCTCGTAGGTGCGGATGTAGGTGATGTCCGTGACCCAGACCTTGTTCGGTGCGTCGGGGGCGAAGTCGCGGTTGAGCACGTTGTCGACCGCACCCACCGGGCCACCGCAATGGCGGGGCTTCCTGCCGTAACCAACCTGCGCACGCAGACCCTCGGCCTTCATCAGCCGCTGCACGCGGTGGCGGCTGCAGGTCTCGCCCGCTTCGCGCAGGTCCAGCGTGATCTTGCGGTGGCCGTACACGCCTCCGCTGGCCAGCCAGGAGTGCTTGATGAGGCCAAGCAACCGTTGGTCCTCGCGCTCACGCCGGCTGAGCGACTGCCGAACCCAGGCGTAGTAGCCGCTCCGGTGCACGCCGAGGACCCGGCACATTGCGACCAGCCTGAACTCGCCGATATGCGCGCGCATGAACGCGTACTTCGCCCTTACCCTCTGGCAAAGTACGCGGCGGCTTTTTTTAGAATGTCGCGCTCCTCGGTCACGCGCCGCAGCTCGGCCTTGAGGCGCCGCATTTCAGCCGAGTCAGTCCCCGCCGGCGCGGAACCTGCGGCCGGCCTGCCGGCCTTCTTCGCCTTCTGCACCCAGCCGTACAGCGTGTGCTTGGGGATTCCGATGCGCGCGGCCACGTCCACCACCGTGAAGCCGCGCTCGAGCACCTGCT
>JAAZHF010000027.1 GCA_012510865.1 Gammaproteobacteria bacterium | reverse complement strand
TGTCATTTCGGTCCTCTCTCCTTTCATCGATCCGATCGCGGCTATGGCGTCGGCCCCATCCACGCAGTGGCTGTCGCTACTTCAGTGGAATCCGTGCACGCGCGGACGCCGCCCGCCCCTTGGGGGGACGGCCGGCGGCGCGTTGAATACTGGTGTGTGCCGATGGCCCGCGGGCGCGGGCAGGGCGTGGAGGTGCGTGCGGTGGCGGGCTGCAACGCACGGCGCCGCGCCGGCCCGGTGCCGTCGTGGCGCTGCGCGATGTCCCCGTCCTGGTCGATCGATGCACGTACAGAGGCGCTCCGTGAAGAGGCGGGCACGCCCCCGCGGCGCATTCCTGCGCCTTGCGTGGGTGCATTACTGCTGTCCCTGCAGCGGACGATCCCCTGTGACCCGTCCGACCCGACCGAACCTACCGGATACCGGGTGGGCTGCGCAACCGTATAGCCGCCATTCAGGCGGATTTGACCGGAAACCCGCGCAACCAATACAATTCCGCTTCTGTCCGCCCTCGATGGCGGCCGGCGACCACAATAACTACAGAGGAAGTCTGGTCATGTACGCAGTCCTGGTAACGGGCGGCAAGCAGTACCGAGTGATGCAGGGCGAGACCCTGCGCGTCGAGCTGCTCGACGTCGAGGCCGGCAAGGAGGTCACGTTCGACAACGTGCTCATGCTCGGCGATTCCGATGGCATCAAGGTCGGCGACGCGCTCAAGGGCGCCACCGTCACCGCCACCGTCAAGGGCCACGGCCGCGCCGACAAGGTGCGGATCGTGAAGTTCCGCCGCCGCAAGCACCATCGCAAGCAGATGGGCCACCGGCAGCACTACACCGAAATCGAGATCACCGGCATCGCCGGTGGCGACAGGAAGTAAGGAGCAGCAGCCATGGCACACAAGAAGGGCGTAGGTTCCTCGCGCAACGGCCGCGACTCCAACCCGAAGTACCTCGGCGTGAAGATGTACGGCGGCCAGGCCATCGAGGCCGGCAACATCATCGTCCGCCAGCGCGGCACCCAGTTCCATCCGGGCTCGGGCGTCGGCCTGGGCCGCGACCACACGCTGTACGCGCTGGTCGACGGCACCGTCGAGTTCACGACCAAGGGCCCGAAGAAGCGCCGCACCGTGAACGTCGTCGCCGGGGCCTGAGGCTCCGCCGCGCTCCATGCGAAGGGCCCCGCTCCGGCGGGGCTTTTCTTTTCCGTGCGGCCCGGGCCGGATCCCCGGCCCGGGCCGCTACACTTCCAGTCCATCGCGCACCGGCGGTCGCCCCGGGCGCGGCCCGCCGCCCGTCGCGCCGGCGGCAGTCCCACGTTCGCGGATCCGGTCCATGAAACTCGTAGACGAAGCTGAAATCACCGTGGTTGCCGGCAACGGCGGCAACGGCTGCGTCGGGTTCCGGCGCGAGAAGTTCATCCCGCTGGGCGGTCCCGACGGGGGCGACGGCGGCGACGGCGGCGACGTCTGGCTCGAAGCCACCCGCAACCTCAACACCCTGGTCGACTTCCGGCACCAGAAGGTCTTCCGCGCCAGGCGCGGGGAAGACGGCATGGGGCAGCAGCGCTACGGCAAGGGAGGCGAGGACGCGGTGATCATGGTGCCGGTCGGCACCCAGGTGGTGAACGTCGACACCGACGAGGTCATCGGCGACCTGGTCGGGGACGGCGACCGCCTGCTGGTCGCGCGCGGCGGCAAGGGCGGGCTCGGCAACATCCACTTCAAGAGTTCGGTCAACCGCGCGCCGCGGAAGGCCACGCCGGGCGAGGAGGGCGAGCAGCGCACGCTGCGCCTGGAGCTGAAGCTGCTGGCCGACGTGGGCCTGCTTGGTTTCCCGAACGCCGGCAAGTCGACCCTGATCCGCGCGGTGTCGGCGGCCACGCCCAAGGTGGCCGACTACCCCTTCACCACGCTCTACCCGAACCTCGGCGTGGTCAGCGTCGAGCCGGCGCGCAGCTTCGTGGTCGCGGACATCCCGGGCCTGATCGAGGGCGCCGCCGACGGTGCGGGCCTGGGCGCGCTGTTCCTGCGCCACGTCCAGCGCAACCGCCTGCTGCTGCACCTGGTCGAGGTCGAGCCGCTGGATGGCGCGGATGCGGCCGACCAGGTCCGGGCGATCGAGCGCGAGCTGGAGAAGTTCGACGCCGGCCTCCTGGACAAGCCGCGCTGGCTGCTGTTCAACAAGGCCGACCTGCTGCCGCCGGAAGATGCCCGCGCGCACGCCGAGCGCGTGGTCGCCGAGCTGGGCTGGACGGCCCCCTGGTTCGTCGTCTCCGGCCTGTCCCGCGAGGGCACCCGCGAGGTCATGCTGAGGGTCCAGGCCTTCCTCGACGAGCAGGCCCGCGATGCGGCCCAGATCGCTGCTTCCGGCGCCTGAGGCGGGCGTGGGGCGGGCGTTCCCGGCAGGTCCGCGCGCATCCGCGGCAGCCGCCCCTGCCGCCGTTGCCGCCGTTGCCGCTATTGCCGCCCGGGCCGGACAAACGAAAAGCCCGGCCAGGGCCGGGCTTTCGGACAACGCCTTGCGGAAGGCCTCAGGCGGCGGTGGCCAGCGCCTTGATGGGGGCGGCCAGGCGGCTCTTGTGGCGGGCGGCCTTGTTGCGGTGGATCAGGCCGCGCGCGCTGAAGCGGTCGAGCAGCGGCTGGGCGGCCTTGAAGGCTTCCTGCGCGCCGGCGGCGTCATTGGCGTCGAGCGCCGTCAGCACCTTCTTGACGGCGGTGCGCATCTGCGAGCGCTGGCGGTTGTTGCGCAGGTTGCGCACGACGGCCTGCTTGGCGCGCTTCTTGGAGGACTTGATGTCGGCCACGATGGGATCCTGGAAACGGGTGTAAAGACGGAATTCGGGTCGAGCGAGCAGGAAAGTATGCGGGAATCAGGGGCTTGGGTCAAGAATCCATCCGGCCGGGGGCAGGGGGCGTGAGCACCGGCGCCAATGGTCCATCGGCGCCGCAGGACGGGGCCCCGGCCCGGGGCGTCCCGGGCG
>JAAZHF010000245.1 GCA_012510865.1 Gammaproteobacteria bacterium | reverse complement strand
GGCGCGGGGTGGCGATCCACGTCCCCAACCCGCCGCCCGGGCAGGCGCCTCCGGCGCGCCCGGTCGACTGACACCCGGCGGGCCGGTCGCCTCAGTCAGCGCGGCCGTCCGCGGCCGCTGCCGCCCGCGCCGGCGGCCGCAGGCCCGGCCCTGCGGCCGTCTTCCGGCCGAGGAACAGGGTCAGCAGGGGCCCGGTGAGCACGGTGGTCAGGATGGCCATCACCAGCAGCATGGTGAAGATGTCCGGGCCGATGATCCCGGCGTCGAGGCCGACCTTCATCACGATCAGCTCCATCAGGGCGCGCGCGTTCATCAGCGCGCCAACCGCCAGGCTGTCGCGCCAGCCGAGCCCGGACAGCCGCGCGCCGACGGCTCCGCCGACGACCTTGCCGACGACGGCGACCACCAGGATCAGCAGCATCGCGCCGAGTCCCGCGCCCACGAAGGCGTCGGGCGTCGTGCCCAGTCCGGCAAGTGCGAAGAAGATCGGCATCAGCACCACGATGGCGAGAGGCTCGCCGCGCTCGACCAGCGACCCCAGCAGCCGGTCGTCGCGCGGCAGGCAGGCGCCGAACAGGAAGGCACCGAACACCGCGTGGACCCCCAGCCACTCGGTGGCCGCGGCGCAGGAGAAGGCGCCGACGAGCAGCGCCGCGAGCACCATCAGCGAAGGCACCCCGTCGGCCGCGTGCAGGCGGAGCAGCCGCGCGAACAGCGGCCTCAGCACGCCGAAGACCACGCCTGCCAGCACCGCCAGGCCGACGCTGGCGCGGAGGAAGCCTGCGTGGCCTTCGCCTTCGCCGACCAGGGCCACCACCAGCGCCAGCATCAGCCAGGCCAGCATGTCCGCGATCGCGGCGCCCGAGAGCGACAGGCGGCCCAGCGCCGTGTGCGTCATCGCGCGCTCCTTGAGGATGCGCGCGAGGATCGGGAAGGCGGTGATCGACATCGCCGCCGCCATGAAGAGCGCGAACGGCCAGAAGCCGACGCCCTCCGGCGCATACGGGTGCAGCCAGGGCGAGACGGCGAAGCCGAGCGCCATCGGCACCAGCACGCTGGCCACGCCCACCAGGCCGGCGGAGCGCAGCTGGGCGCGCACGCCCTGCGGTGCACGCAGCTCGAGGCCGACGACGAACATGAAGAGCACCAGCCCGAGCTCGGCCAGCGAGGCCAGTCCGTCCAGCGATTCCGGAGGGAACAGCGCGGCGTGGATGCCGGGCTGCCAGGCGCCGAACACGATCGGGCCCAGCACCAGGCCCGCGGCCATTTCCCCGATCACCGGCGGCTGGCCGAGGTAGCGGAGCAGGAGGCCGCAGGCGCGGGCCGTGGCCAGGATGGCGACGAGCTGCAGGAGCAGGGGGCCGTGCTGCATCGCGCCGCCCCGGCCCTCAGGCCGCCGCGTACCAGAGGGGCGCGAGCGAGGCCGGCTGCGCCGGGACCCCGGAGAGCAGCGCGTCCAGCCCGGGCGCGTCGATCCCCGGATGCACGTCGCGGGCGCGCGCGAGGGTCTCCGCGGCCAGGGCCTCCATCCGCCGCAGGTTGCCTGCGATGCGCGCATCGAAGGCCTCGTCGTCCAGCCGGTCCTGCAGCGAGCGGTTGAGCTCGTGGAACCAGTCGATGCCGTACTGGTCGAGCTGGCGCCCGGCCGCGGGGGCGGCGCTGCCCGCGTTGAGCCGGCCCCACTCGCGCAGCAGCGGCTGCATCGCGGCGTTGAGGGCGCTGCCGCGTTCGAACAGCGGCCGCAGCCGGGAGTACATCGCGATGTCGGTGATGCGGCCGCCGCAGAACACCGGCGCCAGCAGGGACCAGTAGTAGGTGTAGTCCCAGATGACCTTGACCGGCAGCACCCGCTCGTCGCCGAACAGCGCGTACTGGTCCTGGTACAGCGTCAGCGTGTTCGCGTAGAACGACTGGTAGAGCTGTCCGTAGAGCGCGGCATGGGGTGCATGCGCCTGCCCGGCGCGATCCCGCGCCACCAGGTCGGCGATGAAGGTGTTGGAGATTGCGATGAAGTCGCTGCCGGGCGAGTAGAAGGGGTCCAGGAACAATCCGGCTTCGCCGGTCAGCGCCCAGCGCTCGCCGAACACCTGGCTGCAGCCGTAGGAGAAGCCGCGCAGGAAGCGGAAGTCCTTCACCGCGTGCCCCGGCGCCTCGAGCGCGCGCGCGACCCGCGGCTGGTGGCGATGCAGCCAGGCCATCGCCTTCGCGTGCGTGTCCATCGTGTCCAGGGGATGGATCCTTGCGTCGCAGACGATGCCCAGCGAGTGTGCGCCGGAGGCCAGCGGGATCAGCCAGAACCAGTAGCCCGCGCCGCACATGTGGTTGGTCGAGCGCCAGCGGTCGGGCGGCGTGCAGCGGGCACGCCACTGCGCATCGTCGGACCAGTCGTTCGGGTCGATGATTCCATCCACGCGCCACCAGACGGCGTTGGCGTCGTGGTCGTTTCCGCGTGCCAGGCCGAGCTGGCGCTTGAGCAGGCCGGCCCGGCCGCTGGCGTCCACGACCCAGCGCGCGGACAGGGTGCCCTGGCCGTCGGCGCAGCTCCAGTCGATCCGGTGGTCGGTTTCGCCTTCGCCCATCGCGACGGCCCGGGCCACGCGGCCCGCGCGCAGGTCGATGCCCCGCTCGCGCGCGAGCCCGCCGAGGATGTTCTCGAAGCGCCCGCGGTCGATCTGCCAGGACGGCGTCGGAAGCAGCCGGCTGACGCCGATCTCGGTGCAGCGGTCGATGTCGCTGCGACCGTCGGAAAAGAAGAAGCGGAAGCCGAACTTGCGGACCTGCTCCCGTTCCAGGTGCTCGCGCAGGCCGAGCACCTCGGCGAAGTAGAAGGCGCCGATCTCGACCGTGGACTCGCCGACCTTGAAGGCGGCTTCGGGCGCGGCGTGCGCGCGGCGTTCCAGGACCGTGATCGAGAGGTCCGGGTGCTCCTGGCGCAGCTGCAGGGCAAGCGTGAGTCCTGCAAGCCCTCCGCCCAGGATCGCCACGTCGACGCGTTGCCCGTCCGCCATCAGCCGTAGTCTCCCTGGCCGGGCCCCGCGCGGGACCCCTGCTGCACGATAGCGGAAACCCCGCCGCCGTCGTCGATCACCGGCGGCCGCGCGCGCGCCCGGGCATATTCTGCGACCACCCGGCCCTGCCGCCAGACCTGGCCGACCACGTGGGACGTGATCGCCCACAGGTCGCGGCCGAGGCGGAAGTGGCTCTTGCGGGACTGCAGCCCCGGCTCGCAGCCGGCGTAGCGCGTCTCGATGGGCACGGCGCCGCCGCCCGCGCCGGCCTGGCGCGCGGCCGCGATCAGCATCTGCGC
>JAAZHF010000026.1 GCA_012510865.1 Gammaproteobacteria bacterium | reverse complement strand
GATCCGGGCGGCGGCACGCTGGCGGCCAGGACCCGGGGAGGCAACCCCGGCCACCGGCAATGGTCCGCCGGGGCCGCGATTTTGCTAGTCTGTGCGCCCCTCCGGCTCCGGCCGCTTCCCCAGTTTTCCGCCCGCGCCGCCCCCGCGGCAGGCGCCCTGCACGGACCCCGACGCCCGATGTTCAAGAAGTTCCGCGGCATGTTCTCCAACGACCTGTCCATCGACCTGGGCACGGCCAACACCCTCATTTTCGTCCGCGGCCAGGGGATCGTGCTCAACGAACCATCCGTGGTCGCGGTCCGCCAGGACCGCAACGGCGGCCCGAAGGCGGTCGCCGCCGTCGGCAGCGAGGCCAAGCAGATGCTCGGCCGCACGCCCGGCAACATCTCCACCCACCGGCCGATGAAGGACGGCGTGATCGCCGACTTCACCTACACCGAGGAGATGCTCAAGTACTTCATCCGCAAGGTGCACAAGAGCCGCTTCCTGCGGCCGAGCCCGCGGGTGCTGAGCTGCGTGCCCGCGGGGTCCACCCAGGTCGAGAAGCGCGCCATCAAGGATTCCGCGCTCGAGGCCGGCGCGCGCGACGTGTCGCTGATCGAGGAGCCCATGGCGGCGGCGATCGGCGCCGGCATGCCGGTCACCGAGGCCCGGGGTTCGATGGTCGTCGACATCGGCGGCGGCACGACCGAGGTCGCGGTGATCGCGCTCAACGGCATCGTGTACTCGCAGTCGGTGCGCATCGGCGGCGACCGTTTCGACGAGTCGATCATCAACTACGTGCGCCGCAACCACGGCATGCTGATTGGCGACGCCACCGCCGAGCGGATCAAGCTCGAGGCCGGCTGCGCCTACCCGCAGGAGCGCGACGTCGAGATCGAGGTCTCCGGCCGCCACCTCGCCGAGGGCGTGCCGAAGATGATCAAGATCACCTCGCGCGAAGTGCTCGAGGCCCTGCGCGAGCCGCTCGCCGGCATCGTCAGCGCCATCCGCCAGGCGCTGGAGCTGACCCCGCCGGAGCTGTGCGCCGACGTCGCCGAGCGTGGCATCGTGCTCACCGGCGGCGGCGCGCTGCTGCGCGACCTGGACCGCCTGATCAGCGAGGAGACCGGCCTGCACGTGCAGGTCGCCGAAGACCCGCTGACCTGCGTCGCGCGGGGCGGAGGCCGTGCGCTGGAGCTGCTCGACATGCACGGCAACGAGTTCTTCGCCTCGGAGTGAACTGACAGAGCCCGGCCCCGACAGTGCCCGCCTACGCCGGTCCCGCCGCCCCCCGATCCAGTGACGTCGCCGGTACGCTGAAGCTGCTGGCCTACCTGGCGCTGTCGGTATCGCTGATCGTGCTCGACCACCGCGGCGACTGGCTGGCCCAGGCCCGCGGCTACGCCAGCGTGGCCATGCAGCCGGTCTGGTGGCTTGCCGGGTTGCCGTCGCGGCTGGGCGAGAGCATGCGCGACGACGCCGCGACCCGCGCGCGCCTGTCCGAGGAGAACCGGCTCCTCCGCAACGAGCTGCTGCTGGCCGCGGCCCGGCAGGCCCGCCTGCAGGTCGAGGCCGAGGAGAACGCGCGCCTGCGCGGCCTGCTCGGCGCCGCCGAGCGCGGTGGCCTGGACGTGCAACTGGCGCCGATCCTCGACGTCGACCTCGATCCGACGCGCCAGCGCCTGATGCTCAACTACGGCGCCCGCAGCGGCGTGCGCCGCGGCCAGGCGGTGATCGACGCCGGCGGCCTGGTGGGACAGGTGATCGAGGCCACCCCGACCACCGCCGTGGTGCTGCTGATCACCGACCCCGACCACGCGGTGCCGGTCGCGGTGGCGCGCACCGGGGTGCGCCTGATCGTCTACGGCACCGGGCGCAGCGACGTGCTCGAGCTGCGGAACGTGCCCCTGTCCAGCGACGTCCGCGTGGGCGACATCCTGATGACCTCGGGCCTGGGCGGCCGCTTCCCGCCCGGGTTTCCCGTCGGCACCATCGCCGCGCTGCGCCCCGACGACAGCCGTGCCTTCCTGGTCGGCGACGTCGATGCCGCCGCCCAGCTCGACCGCGGCCGCGACGTGCTGCTGCTGCGCGACCAGGCGCCGGTGGGCGCCGCGCCGCCCGGCGCCGGCGACGCCGCCGGGGCGGCTCCGTCCGGGGACGCTCCGCGATGAGCGGGCGCGCGCGCCTGTGGGTGCTTCCGGTCAGCGTGCTGATGGCACTGCTGCTTGGCCTCCTGCCGATGCCGGCGCTGCTGCAGCCGCTGCGGCCCTACTGGCTGGCGCTGGTGGTCGCCTACTGGGTGATCGAGGACAGCGAGCGGGTGGGGCTCGGCTTCGCCTTCGGTGCCGGCCTGGTGGCCGACCTCGCCTTCGGCGGCCTGCTCGGTGAACAGGCGCTGCGGCTGGTGGTGATGACCTTCATCCTGCAGCGCTTCCGCACCCAGCTGCGCTTCTTCCCGATGCCCCAGCAGGCGCTCGCCATCGGCGGCCTGCTGCTCAACGACCGCGTGATCAGCACCCTGATCCACCTTGGCCTCGGGGAACCGGTGCTGCCGCTGGCCTACTGGTGGGCGCCGCTCCCCGGCATGCTGCTGTGGGCGCCCCTGTTCGTGCTGCTCGACGCGCTGCGGATGGGCCGCGGCGCCCGCCGCTGATGGTGGGCCCGCGCGGCCGCCGCCTGCGCAACCCGGAGGCGGAGGCGCGGCGCTTCCGCGCCCGGGCGCTGCTCGGCTTCGTCGCGGTGGTGCTGTCCATGGCCGGGCTCGCCGGCTGGTACTTCAAGCTCCAGGTGCTCGACCACGACGACTACGCCAAGCGTTCGCAGGCCAACCGCATCAAGCCGCGCCCGGTGGTCCCGGGGCGCGGCCTGATCCTGGACCGCGAGGGCCGCATCCTGGCCGACAACGTGCCCGCCTACCGGCTCGACGTGACGCCGGAGGACGCCGGCGACGTCGATGCGCTGGTCGAGGCGCTGGCGGAGATCGTCGAGCTCACGCCGCAGGACATCGAGCGCTTCGACGCCGCGCGCCGGGCAACGCGCCCCTTCCGCGCGATCCCACTGAAGCTGCGCATCAGCGACGAGGAGGCCGCGCGCTTCGCGGTCGAGCGCTGGCGCTTCCCCGGCGTGGAGCTGGTGCCCTATCTCAACCGCCGCTATCCCTACGGCGAACTGCTCGCGCACGTGGTCGGCTACGTCGGGCGCACCGACGAGGACGACATCGCCCGCTATGGGGAAGGCCACGCCGTGTTCACCCACACCGGCCGCACCGGGCTGGAGCGCCACTACGACGCGGCGCTGCGCGGCGTCGTGGGCTACGAGCAGGTCGAGACCAACGTCGAGGGCCGCGCGCTCGGCCGCCTGGGCCTGGTCCCGGCCAGCGCCGGTGCCGACCTGAAGCTGTCGATCGACGCCGAGCTGCAGCGGGCGATGGTGCTCGCCTTCGGCGAGATGCACGGTTCGGCCGTGGCCGTGGACCCGAAGACCGGCCAGGTGCTGGCCATGGTCAGCCTGCCCAGCTACGACCCCAACCTGTTCGTCAACGGCATCTCCAGCACCGACTACCGGGCGCTGATGGACGACCCGGCGCGGCCGCTGTTCAACCGCAACGTCCTCGGCGGCGGGCCGCCGGGTTCGATCGTGAAGCCCTTCGTTGCCTTGGCCGGCCTCGACAGCGGTCTGCGAACGCCGGAGAGCCGCGTGTTCTCCACCGGCGAGTTCTTCATCCCCGGGCAGAGCCGCGGCTACCGCGACGCCGGCCCCGCCGCGGGCTGGGTCGACCTGCGCGATTCGATCTCGCGCTCGATCAACTACTACTACTACAAGCTCGCCTACGACATGGGCATCGACCGCCTTGCGGAGTACATGCACCGCTACGGCTTCGGCGAACCGACCGGCATCGACCTGACCGGCGAAACCGCCGGCATCGTGCCCTCGCGGGAGTGGAAGGCGCGCAACAGCCGCGAGCCCTGGTACCCGGGCGAGACCGTCATCGCCGGCATCGGCCAGGGCTACTGGGTGGCCACCGCGCTGCAGATGGCGCGGGGCACCGCGGCCATCGCCAACGGCGGCGTGCTCAACCCGCTGCGCCTGGTGGAGGCGCGGCGCAGCGGATACGACGCGCCCTGGGCGCCCCTGCCGCGCGCCGACGCGCCGCGCATCACCGGCAACCAGGCCCACCTGCGCGCGGTGCAGGAGGGCATGGAGGCCACCATCCACGGACGTGGCACCGCCACCGCGATGGCCCGCGGCGCGCCGTACCGCATGGCCGGCAAGACCGGCACCGCACAGCGCGTCGGCCGCCGCGGCACCGTCAGCACGGACCCGCGGACCCTGCCCTACCACCTCCGCCACCAGGCGCTGTTCGCCGGCTATGCACCGGCCGAGGACCCGACCATCGCGCTGGTGGTGGTGGTCGAGCACGGCGGCTATGGCGGCGCCACGGCCGCGCCCATCGCCCGGCGCATCTTCGATGCCTGGCTGCTGGGCGAGATGCCGGAGGCACCCGCGCCCGCCGATGGCGAACCGGCGCCGCCAGTGGACCTGTTCGCCAACGTCGAGTCCGCGGTGTCCATGGTCGTGGACGGCGTGCAGGTGCCGGCGCGAGCGCAGGCCGGCGGGGAGGCGGGGCCGTGAACGCGATCCTCCGCTTCCTGTTCGAGTTGCTGCAGCGCTTCGTGCGCACGCTCGACTGGATCCTGCTCGGCGCGCTGCTGGCGCTGATGGCCATCGGCCTGGCGGTGCTGCACAGCGCCGGCAACCAGACTCCCGCGCTGGTGCTGTCGCAGGGCGCCCGCTACGGCGTCGGCCTGGGCGTGATGTGGCTGCTGTCGCGGGTTCCGCTGCTGCGCCTCCGCGACGCGGCGCCCGCCGCCTACGTCGCATCGCTGGTGCCGCTGGTGGCGGTGCTGTTCGTGGGCACGGGGCGAAGCGGCGCGCACTGGCTCGACCTGGGCGTGTTCTACTTCCAGCCCGCCGAGCTGCTCAAGCTCAGCCTGCCGATGGCGGTGGCCTGGTACCTCAACGAGCGCGAGTCCCCGCCCGGCTTCGTCACCACGGTGGCGGGGATGTTGCTGGTGGCCGTGCCGACCGGGCTGATCCTGCTGCAGCCGGACTTCGGCACGGCGATGCTCGTGGCCACCAGCGGCGCCTTCGTGCTTTACCTGGCCGGCATGTCGTGGTGGTGGTTCGTGGCCGCCGCCGGGGCCGTCGCCGCGGCGGCGCCGGCTGCCTGGATCTGGCTGCTGCGTCCGTACCAGAAGGACCGGGTCCTGACCTTCCTCGACCCGGAGTCGGATCCCCTGGGCGCCGGCTGGAACATCATCCAGTCGAAGATCGCGATCGGCTCCGGCGGCCTTGGCGGCCAGGGCTGGGGACAGGGCTCGCAGTCGCACCTCAACTACGTGCCCGAGCACACCACCGACTTCATCTTCGCGGTCCTGTCCGAGGAGTTCGGCTGGTTCGGCGTGGTCACCGTGCTGGCGCTCTACCTCGTGGTCGTGGGTCGCTGCCTGTGGATCGCGGCCGAGTCCCGCGACGGCTTCGGCCGCCTGCTCGCCGGCGCCCTGGGCCTGGCGCTGTTCGTCTACGTGCTCGTGAACGGCGGCATGGTGTCGGGCCTGCTGCCGGTGGT
>JAAZHF010000244.1 GCA_012510865.1 Gammaproteobacteria bacterium | reverse complement strand
GGCCTGGACGGGCGCGGTGGGCTCAGCCTGGAAGTGCGGCAGCGCGCGCTGCGCTGCCTTGCCCGCTTCGGCCAGCGCATCCGCGACATCCCGGCGCATCGCGTGCGCGCGGTCGCGACCAACACCGTGCGCCGGCTGGCGGCGCCCCAGGCCTTCCTGATGCCGGCGGAGACCGCGCTCGGACACGCCATCGAGGTGGTGTCCGGGCGCGAGGAGGCGCGCCTGGTGTACCTCGGGGTGGCCCATGCGCAGCCGCCGAAGAGCGGCCACCGCCGGCTGGTCCTGGACATCGGCGGCGGCTCCACGGAATGCATCATCGGCCGCGGCTTCGAGACCCTGGAGCGCGACAGCGTGCAGCTGGGCGCGGTGGGCGGCACCCTGCGCTTCTTCGGCAGCGGGAAGCTGTCGCGGCGCAGGTGGAACGACGCGCTGATCGAAGCTTCGGTGGAGTTCCAGCAGTTCGCGGCCACCTACCGCAGCCTCGGCTGGCAGGAGGCCGTCGGCGCGTCGGGCACCAACAAGGCCATCGGCGAGGTCTGCGCGGCGCTGAAGCTGACCAAGGGCGCGGTCACGGCCGAGGCACTGCCGGTGGTGCGCGACGAGCTCCTGCGCGCCGGGCACATCGACGACATCAGGCTGCCGGGCCTGTCCGAGGAGCGCCGGCCCATCATCGCCGGCGGCCTGCTGGTGCTGGAGGCGGCCTTCACCAGCCTCGGCCTGCAGCGGATGGCGGTGAGCAAGGCGGCCCTGCGCGAAGGGGTGCTGTACGACATGGTCGGCCGCGCCGGCGACCAGGATCCGCGCGACGCCTCGGTCGAGGCGCTCATGCAGCGCTACGGCATCGACCTCGCACAGGCGCTGCGCGTCGAGTCCAGCGCGCTGCGGCTGTTCGACCAGGTGGCCGCCGCGTGGCAGCTGACGCCCGACGACCGCCTGATGCTCTCCTGGGCCGCGCGCCTGCACGAACTCGGCCTGACCATCGCCCACAGCCAGTACCAGGTCCACGGGGCCTATGTCATCGCGCACTCCGACATCGCCGGCTTTTCCCGGCAGGAGCAGCAGTTCCTCGCGGCCCTGGTGAGGGCCCACCGGCGCAAGGTGCCCAGGAGCGCGTTCGAGGCCCTGCCCGACCGGCTGCTGCCCGCCGCGCGGCGGCTGTCGATGCTGCTGCGGCTGGCGGTGCTGCTGCACCGCGGACACGACGATCCGGACATCCCGGGGCTGGAAGCCACCGCCACGGGCGACGGAATCGCACTGCGCCTGCCGCGGCGCTGGCTGGACGAACGGCCGCTGCTGCAGGCGGACCTCGCCGGCGAACCGGGAGAGACCGCTTCGCTCGGGGTGGCCCTGCGCTTCCCGCAGGGATGACGCGGCCGCCCGGCGGCCGCGGGGACGCGCTCAGTCCTTCGCGCGCTCGGAGTAGATCCGCACCTCGGTCTTGCCGCCCGGCCTGGGCACGAACAGCATCCGCGTCTGGCCCAGCACGTTGCCGCCCGCGGCCGTGATGTAGAACAGGCCCCAGTCCTGGGCGTCGCCCATGCGGTCGAAGCTGC
>JAAZHF010000243.1 GCA_012510865.1 Gammaproteobacteria bacterium | reverse complement strand
GCCCGGGACAATGGGGCCATCGACGCCCCCCGGCGTCGCCCAGCCAGGAGGCGAGGATGGAATTCCATGTCCGCGCGTCGCGCCCGCTGCCCCCGCTGCTGGTGATCGAGGACGCGCTGCTGGCCCACGACCCGGCCGCGGTGGTCGACATCGACCCGGCGCAGGGCCTGCGCGTGAGCGCGAGCATCGACGCCGCGCAGCTGGTGGCGCTGCTCAACGACATCGGCGGCGCGGTGGAGCCCGGCGAGGTCGAGCAGCAGCCGTCGGTCTGCTGCGGAGGGTGCGGCGGCTAGGCGGAGGTGGCACGCGGCGTCCCGGGCGAACCGCGTCCCGTGATCGCGCCTTAACACCTGCGGGCGCTAGATGGCGCCGGGCGCAGCGATGGGAGGGGCCATGGCCGCCATGCAGGAGGCGTCGCGCAGGCCGGCCGAGGATGAAGGCCAGCGCGCGCGGCGCCACAACCAGGCGCTGGTGGCCCTGGCCCGTGAACTCTGGACCGGGCACGACACGCTGGAATCCGCCCTGGTCCTGGTCTGCGAGACCGCCGCCCGGACCCTGCGGGCCGACCGGGTCAACGTCTGGCGGCTGCATCCGCAGCACCGCGTCCTGCGCTGCGTGCACGCCTACGACCTGCGCAGCGGCGAGCACAACCCGCCCGGCTACGACGAGGCCTTCGACAGCGGCAACCAGTACGGGCGCACGCTCGACGGAGTGCGCTTCATCGATGCCGCCGACGTCAGCCTCGATCCGGGCCTGCAGGCGGCGCTCGGGGACTACTTCGCGCGCCACGGCGTCGCGTCACTGCTCGACGCCCCGGTGCGGAGCGAGGGCGTGCTGGTGGGCGTGGTGTGCCACGAGCAGGTCGGCCATCCGCGCACCTGGACCCCGGCCGACCAGGCCTTCGCCGCCAGCATCGGCGACTACGTGGCGATGGTGGTGGAGATCCACCGGCGCCGGATCGCCGAGCGCCGCCTGCGCTACCTGGAGCTGCACGACCCGCAGACCAACCTGCCCAACCGCGACCATCTCCTCGAGGTGGCGCACAGCGCGCTGAGCCCATGCGGGCCGGGCGAGGCGGCGGTCGCGGCCATCCACGTCCAGCTCGAGCTTCCCGGCGACGACCGCGCCGGGCAGCTGGTCGCCGCCTCGGGCGCGCTGCGCGAGGCGCTGGGCGGCGAGGCCACCCTGGCGCGCGTACGCGACGACGCCTTCGCGCTGGTGCCGCACCAGCGCCTGCTCGGCGCCGCGGCGCTGGAGATCGCGGGACGCTGCGTCGAGATCGTGGAGCGCGCCGGCGGCGGCCTGCGCGCCTCGGCGGGGATCGCGTTCTCGCACGACCTGGCCGCGCCCTCGGCCGACCTGCTGCTGCGCAACGCCGAACTCGCCAGCCAGCGTGCGCGGAGCCTGGGCCGGCTGGACCGCTGCGAGATCTTCGACGCCGGGCGCCACCGCGAGCTGGTCGAGCGCATGAACATGGAGCGCGCGCTGCGCGATGCGCACGAGCGCGGCCGGCTGCACGTGTACTACCAGCCGGTGGTGGACCTGTCCGACGGCCGCATCCGCGGCACCGAGGCGCTGCTGCGCTGGCACGACGACACCGGCGGCTGGCGCCCGACCTGCGACTTCATCGACGTCGCCGAATCCTCCGGCCTGATCGTTCCGCTGGGGCGCTGGCTGCTTGGCGAGGCCTGCCGCGCGGCGGCGGGCTGGCCGGTGCCCGCCGACGGACGCGCGCTCGAGCTTTCGGTCAACGTCTCGGCGCGCCAGATCGAGCAGCCCGGCCTGGTCGACGACGTCGCGCGCGCGCTCGAACGCTCGGGGCTGCCGGCGCAGCGGCTGTGGCTGGAGCTGACCGAGACAGCGCTGCTGCCCGACGCCCCGTTCGCGATCCGGACCCTCGAGCGGCTGCGGGCGCTGGGCGTGCGCGTGGCCCTGGACGACTTCGGCATCGGCCACTCCTCGTTCGCGCGCCTCAAGCACCTGCCGATCGACGGCATCAAGATCGACCGCGGCTTCGTCGCGGGCCTGCCGGAGGATCCGCTGGACATGGCCATCGTCGGCGCGATCGCGATGGTCGCGCGGCGCGCGGGCATGGCGGTGGTGGCCGAGGGCGTGGAATCGCCGGTGCAGCTGCCGGCGCTGCGCGAGTGCGGGATCACGGTTGCGCAGGGATTCCACTTCGGCCGGCCGATGCCCGCGGGGGCGCTGCGGGCGCGGATCGGCACCGGCGGCTGAATCCCCGGCCCGCACCCGGTACGATGCCTGCGGGGTGGAGGGGCCCCGCAACGCAAGCAACGCCATGAAACCGCAGATCACACGCTTCCTCGGCGCGGCCCTGCTCGTCCTGCTGCCGGTGCACCTGTGCGCGCAGGACCTGCCGCGGCCGAAGGAGTTCTACTTCGAGGCCGACGCCGACGTCGCCCGGCCGCTGGAGCTGCTTCCGGGCGACGACGAGGCCACGGTCGAGCGGCTGCTCAAGGCGCGGGAGCGCGGGCGGCGCGGGGAAGCGTCGCTGGCCGCGGCGCAGCTCGCCCGGATCGCCTACGCCGGCGGCCGCGCCGACACCGGCGCCGCGCTGTACGACGAGGCCCGTAGGCGCGCGGACAACGCCCGCCTGCGCGACGCCCTGCACTGGAACCAGGGCTGGGACCTGTATCGCCAGGGCGACTTCGCCGGCGCGCTGGCGCACTGGCGCAGCGCCGGCGCCGAACGGCTGAAGGGGCCGGCCTGGCTGCCGCCCACGCTGGCCCTGGGCTTGTGGCGCCTGGACCGCCGCGAGGAGGCCGTCCGCTGGTACGCGGCCGCGGTCCGCACCGAACCGCAGCTGTGGCGGTCGCCCGACCTGGAGCGGCTGCTCCCGGACTGGTCCGCGGCCGACCGCGAGGCGCTGGCCGAAGTCGCCGCGGCCTGGCAGGCCGCTCCCCCGCCCTGGCCCTGAGGCCCGCCATGTCCGCGATCGCACGCTTCTGCTCCGTCCTCGTCCTGGCCGTGGCCGCGGCGGCGCCGGCGGCGGGCGCGGACCGCATCACCGGCAAGCCCTTCGCCACCCGCAGCCAGGTCCACGCCCCGCATACGATGGCCGCGACCTCGCATCCGCTGGCGACCCAGGTGGCGCTGGACGTGATGAAGGCCGGTGGCTCGGCGGTGGACGCCGCGATCGCCGCCAACGCGGTGCTGGGCCTGGTGGAGCCGACGGGCAACGGCATCGGCGGCGACCTGTTCGCGATTGTCTGGGATCCGGAGACGCGCAGCCTGCACGGCTACAACGGTTCGGGACGCTCGCCGCGGGCGCTGACCGCCGAAGAGTTCCGGCGCCGTGGCCTTGCCTCGGTCCCCTCGCACGGCCCGCTGCCGGTGACCGTGCCGGGGACGGTCGACGCCTGGTTCGCGCTGCACGGGCGCTTCGGCAGGCGCAGCATGGCCGCGAACCTGGCGCCCGCCATCCGCTACGCGCGCGACGGCCATCCGGTGCACCAGACGATCGCCTACTACTGGGCGCGCTCGGTCCCGCGGCTGTCGAAGTGGCCCGGATTCAGCGAGCAGTTCACCCTCGCCGACGAGGGCGGCGGGCGCCGCGCGCCGCGGGAAGGCGAGACCTGGCGCAATCCCGGGCTCGCCGACACCCTGCAGGCGATCGCCGACGGAGGCCGCGACGCGTTCTACAAGGGCGACATCGCGCGCGTGATCGACGCCTATTTCAGGGCCAACGACGGCTTCCTGTCCTACGCGGACCTGGCCGCGCACGAAGGCGAGTGGGTGGAGCCGGTGTCCACGAACTACCGCGGATACGACGTCTGGGAGCTGCCGCCCAACGGCCAGGGCATCGCCGCGCTGCAGATCCTCAACCTGCTGGAGCCCTACGCCCTCGCGTCCTACGGCTTCGGCAGCCCCGAGCACGTGCACCTGTTCGTCGAGGCCAAGAAGCTGGCCTTCGCCGACCGCGCGCGCTGGTACGCAGACCCGGACTTCGCGCGTTCGCCGGTGGAGCGGCTGGTCTCGAAGGACTACGCGCGCGAGCGCGGCCGGCTGATCTCGCTCGACCGCGTGCTGCGCGAAGCGGTGCCGGCCACTCCCGCGCAGCTGGACCAGGGCGACACCATCTACCTTGCCACCGCCGACGCCAGCGGCATGATGGTGTCGCTGATCCAGTCCAACTACCGCGGCATGGGCAGCGGCATGGCGCCGCCGGGGCTGGGCTTCATCCTGCAGGACCGCGGCGAGCAGTTCGTGCTCGGAGACCCCTCGCATCCCAATGCCTATGCGCCCGGCAAGCGCCCCTTCCACACCATCATCCCGGCCTTCGTGACCCGCGACGGACGCCCCTGGCTGTCCTTCGGAGTGATGGGCGGCGGGATGCAGCCGCAGGGCCACGTGCAGGTCCTGCTCAACCTGATCGACTTCGGCATGGACCTGCAGGAGGCCGGCGACGCGCCGCGCATCCACCACGATGGTTCGACCGAGCCGGCGGGGCCGGTGACGGTGATGTCCGACGGCGGCTGGATCGAGCTCGAGTCCGGCTTCCCGCCCGGGACTGTGCGCGCGCTGATGGACCTGGGGCACTCGGTGCGCTCGGCGCTCGGGCCCTTCGGCGGCTACCAGGCGATCGGGGTCAATCCGCACGGCGGCTGGACCGACGCCAGCGAAACGCGCAAGAACGGGCAGGCGGCGGGCTACTGAAAGCCGATTGCACGGGGCTCAGGGCAGGTCCCCGGCGCCGGAGGACCGCGGATATGCTCCGTGCATCGACCGCGATCACGGAGTCCCGCATGCGCAAGCGCTGGCTGCTGTCCGTCCTGCTCGTCCCCGCGCTGGCGCTGGCCGCGCCCGCATCCGCGCAGACCGCGCAGCCGTCGCGCCCCGGAGCGGAGGACGCGGATGCCGCACAGGCGCGCGCCGAGGCCTGGCAGGCCTACGGCCTGCGGGTGGCGCGCGCGCTTGCCCGCTCCGACGGCGCCCGCGACCTGGCGCTGGCCGCCGTGCTGGACGCGATGGCGCGGCCGCCCGGGGAGGGCGCCGGGACCGGCGATGAAGCCCGGCGCTGGCGCGCGGAAGCGGCGTCCAAGGGCGCCGGCGACGTGATCACCCAGCAGCTGCTGCTGGCCGCCGGACTGGTGGGCGGCAGCCAGGACGAGGCCGCGGAGGCCGCCCGCCGCTGGCAGGCGCTGGAGCCGGGCAACCTGGCGCCGGTCATGCTGCAGGGGCTCGGCACCGAGGCGGTGCTGGCCGCCGCGGCGCGCGCCAACCACAACCGGCCCGACCCGTACCCGCTGCAGCGCTGGATCGCCGGCGCGCTGCGCGCCCATCCGCCGACCGCCGCCGAGTGGAGCGCATTCGGCGAGGGCGAGCGGCCGTCGGACGCGGTGCATGCGGCGATCTGGGCGGCGTCGTTCCCGGCGCTGCTGCTGCCCGACTACCGCGACGTGCTCGCCGCCTGCACCGGTCGCCCGCTGCGGGCCGCCGGGCGCGCGGAGGCCTGCCGGCGCATGGCCGACCTCCTGCTGGCGCGGCCCCAGACCGTCCTCGACGAACGCATCGGCCTGTCGCTGGCCGGCGCGCAGGCGGACGCGGCCACCGCGGCGGCCCTGGACGCGCGCGCGCGCGGCGTCGACTGGCGGCAGGAGCAGCTGCGCGCGCTTGCGCAGCGCGAGGACGGAGGCGACGACGCCCTGCTGGCGCGGCTGCTCGCCGACCCTGCGATCGACAGCGAGGACGCGATGGCGCGGCGGATGCTGGCCGAGGCCGGGATGGCGCAGGAGCCGCCCGCGGAGTGGCGTGCGCCCTGGCAGCGGCGGCGCTGAGGGCCGCGCTCAGTCGGCCGGCACCGTGCGGCCCGCCGCCCAGGCGCGCAGTGCGTCGACCTGCTCGGCCATGACCACCGACAGCGGCCGCGTCCGTCGCAGCTCGGCGCGCAGCAGGAAGTCCCCCAGCGCCTCGCCGGCGGCATGCGCGGCATACAGGCCGGAGACGATCGCCTGCTCGATCTCGGCCCCGGAGAAACCCTCGGCGGCGGAGGCCAGGGCGTCGAGGTCGAAGGCGCCGGGATCGAGCCCGCGACTGCGCAAGTGGAGTCCGAAGAGCTCGCGGCGGGTCGCCGCGTCGGGCAGGTCGACGAAGAACACCTCGTCGAAGCGGCCCTTGCGCAGCAGCTCGGCGGGCAGCTCCCGCACCTGGTTGGCGGTGGCCACCAGGAAGACGTGCGACCTGCGCTCCGCCATCCAGGTCAACAGGTAGCCCAGGACGCGGCGCGAGACGCCGCCGTCGCCGTCGCCGGCCGAGCTGGCCAGTCCCTTCTCGATCTCGTCGATCCACAGCACGCAGGGCGCGAGCTGCTCGGTCGAGGCGAGCGCGGTGCGCAGGTTCTTCTCGGTCTCGCCGTGGAACTTGTCGTACAGGGTGCCGAAGTCCAGGCGCACCAGCGGCACGCCGAAGCCGCCGGCGATCGCCTTCGCCAGCAGCGACTTGCCGCAGCCCTGCACGCCGAGCAGCAGCACGCCGCGGGGCGGGTCGAGGCCCGGCGGGGCGCTGCCCGAGGTGAACACCGCGCGCCGCTGCCCGATCCAGCGCTTCAGCGCGCGCGCGCCGGCGACGTCGGCGAAGCCCGCGGTGTCGTATTCGTAGTGCAGGTGGCCGCTGCGGTTGAGAAGCTCGAACTTGAGCTTCGACAGCTGCGGGAGGTCGTCATGGTCGAGGGCGCCGTCGCTGAAGATCAGCTGCCGCGCGATCCGGCGCGCGTCGCCCAGCGACAGGCCCTGCAGGTTGCGGACGATCAGCTCCACCGCGGCCGGATCGGCCTCGACGCGGCGGCCGCCGTGCCCGGCCTGGTAGCGCGCGGCCTCCTCGCGCACCATCGCCAGCAGCGCGCGGGCGTCGGGCAGGCGGGTCTGGAAGCGCACCGCCATGGATTCCAGCCCGTCGGGGAGCTCGACCCGGTGCCCGACCAGCACCAGCACGTGCGGCAGGCAGCCGCGGCGCTGCACCAGGTCGCGGAGCATGCGCTGGGTCCCGGCGTAGCCGAGGTAGGGGTGGAAGTCGAGCAGCAGGTAGACGCCGCGCTGCCCGGCGGAGTGGATCGCGCGCAGCGTGGTGCCGGCGTCGGGAGCGGCCTCGGCCGGATCCTCGCCGTCGAGGTCGATGCGCCGCAGCACTTCGGTGATCGTCCACCGGTACAGCGCGCGCCACACGTGCAGCAGCGACTGCCGGAACAGGTCGACCACCCGCGGCTCGTCGGGGGTCTCGATGACGATCAGCGGGGTGTCGGCGCGGATCAGCGCGGCCAGGTCCTTCAGGTCACTCATGCGGTCGCGTGCATCCGTCGTTCCTTTGGCTGCTCCGCATTCTATGTGCGCAGGCCGGGGCGTGGCGGGGTACCCGCGACCGTCGAGGCTGGGCTGACGTGACCGGAGAGCGCATGAAGACCGTGCTGGTGGCCAGTTCGAAGGGCGGTGCGGGCAAGACGACGATCGCGACCCATCTTGCCGCGCAGGCGGCCGTCGACGGGCTGCGCACGGCGATCATCGACGCCGATCCACAGCAGTCGTCCACGCGCTGGGCCGAGCGCCGCGCAGGGATGGACAGCGCCGTGCTCCCGGTCGCGGGCGCGACCCGCGCGCGGTCGGCGTGGAAGTCCCTGCCCGCCGACACGCAGCGGGTCGTCATCGACGCGCCGGCCGGCGCGATGGCCGCCGACCTCGAGCCCTGGCT
>JAAZHF010000242.1 GCA_012510865.1 Gammaproteobacteria bacterium | reverse complement strand
GTCTACGTGAGCTGCAATCCGGAGACCCTGGCACGCGATGCGGCCCACCTGGTCAATGAGCGCGGCTGGCGGATGCGCGCCGCGGGCGTGATGGACATGTTCCCGCACACCGCGCACGTGGAATCCATCGCGGTGTTCGAGCCGGCCTGAAGCGCGGGTTCCCGTGGGAGCGGCCATGGCCGCGCTATGCTGGCGGGCCGGGTCGCGGCCATGGCCGCTCCCACGGCTTCACGGCGGGTGGCGGATGGGCATCGAGATCGAGCGGAAGTTCCTGGTGGCCGGCGAGGGCTGGCGCGATGCCGCGCACGCGGTGGTGCCGATGGCCCAGGGCTACCTCAACGACCAGCGCTCGCTGGGCGAGGGCCGGCAGCGTGCATCGGTCCGCGTGCGCCTGGAGGGCGACGCCGCCTTCCTCAACATCAAGTCGCGCGAGGTCGGCCACACCCGGCAGGAATTCGAGTATCCGCTGCCGGTGGACGAGGCCCGTGCGCTGCTGGCGCTGTGCGTGGGTGGACTGGTCGAGAAGCGCCGGCACCTGGTGCACCACGGCGCGCACCTGTGGGAGGTCGACGAGTTCCTGGGCGACAATGCCGGCCTGGTCGTCGCCGAGATCGAGCTGGCGAGCGCCGACGAGGCCTTCGATCGGCCCGGCTGGCTCGGCGTGGAGGCCACTGATTGCCCGCGCTACTACAATCTGGCGCTGGCCGCGCGGCCGTACTCGCAGTGGAGCGGGTCGGAACGGGCGGGGCCGGCAGCCTGAGGAGGAAGTCCATGCTCGTCATCGGCATCGCCGGTACCGAACTCACCGCCCGCGAACGCGACTGGCTGCAGCACGATGCCTGCGCCGGCGTGATCCTGTTCACCCGCAACTTCGCCTCGCGCGCGCAGGTGGCCGAGCTGTCCGCGGCGATCCGCGAAGCCGCGCCGCGGCCGCAGCTGGTCTGCGTCGACCAGGAGGGCGGCCGCGTGCAGCGCTTCCGCGAGGGCTACAGCGCGCTCCCCCCGCTGGAGGTGTTCGGCCGCGACTACGCGCGCGACCGCGAGGGCGCGCTGGCCCGCGCCCGCGAGCACGCCTGGCTGATGGCCAGCGAGATCCGCGCCTCGGGAGTGGACCTCAGCTTCGCGCCCGTGGTCGACCTGGGCCGCGGCAACCTGGCCATCGGCGACCGCGCCTTCTCGGCCGATCCCGCCGTGGTCGCCGCGCTGGCGCGAGCCTACGTGGAAGGCATGCACGAGGCCGGCATGGCCGCGACCCTCAAGCACTTCCCCGGCCACGGCTCGGTGCTGGAGGACACGCATTTCGACGACGCCGTCGACGACCGCCCGCTGGAGCGCATCCGCGCCGAGGACCTGGTCCCCATTGCCGCCGGCATCGAGGCCGGCGCAGACGCGGTGATGCTTGCCCACGTGGTCTATCCGCGGGTCGCCCCGGAGCCGGCCGGCTACTCGCCGCGCTGGATCGGGGACATCCTGCGCGGGGAGATGGGCTTCCGCGGCGTCGTGTTCTCCGACGACATAGGCATGGCCGCCGCGCACGGCGTGGGCGGGATCAGGGCGCGCGTCGATGCGCACCTCGACGCCGGCTGCGACGTGGTGCTGGTCTGCCATCCGGAGCTGGTCGAGGAATCGCTGGCGGCGGTTGAAGGGCGCAGCCTCGACACCATGGCGCTCGCCGGCCTGCTCGGCCGCGGCGCGCTGGGCTGGGACGGGCTGCTCGCCGATGCGCGCCACGGCGCGGCGGCGGCGCGCCAGGGCGGCGGGGCGGTGGCATGAGCGCGCCCACGCTCGCCGCCGTGCTGGCCACGGCCGACCTCGTCCACGACCGCGAGGTGCTCGAGGACGCGATCGAGGACATGGCCGACGCCATCCACGCCGAGTACACCGACGACGAGCGCCCGCCGATCTTCGTGACCATAATGCACGGCGGCATGCCCTTCGCGGCCCAGCTCGCCTTCGCGCTTGGGGAGCGCGGCCTCGACGTCGAATTCGACTACCTGCACGCCACCCGCTACCGCGGCAGCACCAGCGGCTCCCGCCTCGCCTGGCTGCACCGTCCGGCGACGCCGATGCGCGGCCGCCGCGTGCTCCTGGTCGACGACATCCTCGACGAGGGCCACACGCTCAAGGCCGTCACCCACTGGTGCGAGGACGAGGGCGCCGCCGACGTGCGCGTCGCGGTGCTGGCGACCAAGGTCCACGACCGCTGCGTCGACGGCGTCTGCGCCGATTGGTCCGGCGTGGACGTGCCCGACCGCTATGTCTTCGGCTACGGCATGGACTACAACGAGCAGGGCCGCAACCTGCCCGCGATCTACGCGCTGGCCGACTGAGCCTGCCCGCACCGGAGAACCGCAGTGGCACCGCAGACCAACGATGGACCCCTCGCCCTGGCGGTGATCGGCGGCACCGGCGTGTACCGGCTGGCCGGCCTCGAGGACGAGGAGGCGCACCAGCCCGTGACGCGCTACGGCGCGCCGTCCGGCCCGGTCCGGGTGGGCCGCCTGGCCGGCCGCCGGGTGGCCTTCCTCGCCCGCCATGGCGAAGGCCATTCAGTGCCGCCGCACCAGGTGAACTACCGGGCCAACATCGCGGCGCTGCACGCCCTGGGGGCGACGCGGGTGCTGGCGCTGAACACCGTCGGCGGCATCACCGGCCGCTTCGGCCCGCGCGTGCTGGCCTGCCCGGACCAGCTGATCGACTACACCTGGGGGCGGGTGTCGATCTACTGCGAGGAGCCCGGCAGCGACGTGCTGCACGTCGACTTCGGCGATCCGTACACGCCGTCGCTGCGCCGGGAGGTGATGGCGGCCGCCGCGAGCGCGGGCGTTGAGGTCGTGGACGGTGGCTGCTACGGCGCGACCCAGGGGCCGCGGCTCGAGACCCGCGCGGAGATCGCGCGCATGCGCCGCGACGGCTGCGACCTGGTCGGCATGACCGGGATGCCCGAAGCGGGGCTCGCACGGGAGCTCGGCCTGGAGTACGCGTGCCTCGCGATCGTGGCCAACTGGGCGGCCGGCGCGGGGCCGCATGCGGACGAGGTGATTACCCTCGAAGACGTGCTCGCCAACGTCGCCGCGGCGTCCTCCGGCCTGCCCGACCTCGTCGGCGCGATGCTGGCCGGGTGATTGCGCACCGCCCGCAGGCTTTGCATACTCGGGCAGCGTGTGCCCGGATCCCTTGCAGGCCGGCATGCGCAATCGCATCCAGACGTGGTGGGAAGAGTCATGCAATACGGCACAGTGAAGTGGTTCAACGACGCCAAGGGTTTCGGCTTCATCGCTCCGGAGGACGGCAGCGCGGACGTGTTCGTGCACTACTCGGCGATCGACTCGAAGGGCTTCCGCAGCCTTCAGGAAGGCCAGCGCGTCAGCTATGAAGTCACGCAGGGCCCCAAGGGCGCGCAGGCGGCAGGGGTGACGCCTGTCGCATAAGCGGCGCAGCAAGGATATTCCCTGTTCCAGGGCTCCGGAGCTTTCCGGAGCCCTTTTTTTGCGTTAAGAATGGGCCAGGGCCAGGGAGCCGGCGTGGACGCATTCCGGACGCACGACGTGACGAACCAGCCGCCGGCGTTCGCCGGGCGGGACCTGTGGCGCGACGATGGCCCGCTGCGCGAGGCGCTCGAACGCGAGGGCGGCGCGGCGTTCGAGGCGGAGGTGGCCGCTTACGGCGCGCTGGCCGGCAGCGAGCTGCTGGATCTCTCCCACGACATGCACCGGGACCGCCCGCGGCCGCGCAGCCATAACGCATC
>JAAZHF010000241.1 GCA_012510865.1 Gammaproteobacteria bacterium | reverse complement strand
GAGATCGTCAAGGTCATCAAGGTGCCGTAGAAGCTCATCAACATCGTGGTGAAGTAGCTCCGGTCCGCCCACGGGGGACGGGGGATGTTTGAGAGCCTGACAACCGGGCAGAAGCTTGCCGCCGCTCTCATCCTGGCGGCGCTGGTCGGCATCATCTCGTGGTCTGTGTTCCGCGGCACAGGGGACGCCGCAACACCCGCGAACGCCGGTGTCACGTACACGCCGCCCGATGCGGCCGCAGTGCCCCTCACCGTGCACGTGGTGGGCGCGGTCCGGCAGCCGGGCCTGTACACGCTGCCCGCGGGCTCTCGCGTCTGCAATGCGGTCGAGTGCGCGGGCGGCTTCACGAGCGCCGCGCGGCCGGACTCAGTCAACCTCGCGGCCTACCTTGAGGACGGCCAGCAGGTGCGGGTGGAGGCTGTGCCGCAGCCCGAGCCGCAGCCGGTCCCGGCGCCCGCGCCCGTCGCTGCAGCGCCCATCGCTGCAGCGCCCATCGCGCCGCAGTCCACCTCGCAGCCGGCGCCCCCCATGGCCTCTCCCGCCCAGCCTCCCGCACCCGTTGCACGCCCCACGAGCCAGCCCTCCTTCGCGCAGACGCAGCCTCAGGCGCGTGTGCGGCTGAACTCGGCGGGGCTGGAGGAGTTGCAGCGCATTGAGGGGATCGGCCCCGCGCTTGCGAAGAACATCCTCGCCTACCGCGCCATGAACGGCCCGTTCCGGAGCATCGAGGCGCTCGACGAGGTGCCCGGGATCGGTCCGGCCACCGTCGAGCGGATCCGAGTCAGCGCAAGCCTGAACTGAGCCGCAGGGGGCGGTCCGGCACGCATCCACCAACGCAGGCCGCTGAGGACCGACCGACCGCCCAGCGCGCCATCCTGCCCGCATGGCTGCGCGATCTCCCCCGCCGACCGCTCCTGCTCTGCTGCGTGGCACTGGTGCTCGGGATAGCGCTCGGGCACCTCGGGCCACCGTCGGCGCTCCTGCGCGCGATCACGCTGGCCGGCGCGACCGCCACCCTCGTGCTGATGATCCTCGAGCCGCGCCTCGCCCTCGCGCCCGCGCTCCTGTGCATCATCGGCCTCGGCGGCGTCATCTTCCAGCGCTCGACGGCCATCGGGCCGCTGGACCTCTCACGCCACGCAGGCGCGCGCGAGTGCACGATCCTCGGCACGGTGATGGCGCCGCCGGACGACGCCGGCTGGCGGCCGCAGTTTCGCGTTGAGGTGGAGGTGATCGCGCTCCCCGGGCGGGAGATTACCCGCGCCACCGGCCGCATGGAGGCGCGTGTGCCGCGGAAGGCGGAGCTTGCCGTCGGCGACCGCGTCCTCCTGATGAGCGCCGAGGTGCAACCACCTCCCGCGCCCGCCGGGCCGGACGCGTTCGACTACCGGGGCTGGCTCGCGCGCCAAAGCGTGCACTGCCTGGTGAGCGCGCGCGAGGTGACCGTGATCGGCCGGGATCCGTCGGCGCAGGCGCGGCTGATGCGCCTGGGCGCGCACCTGCGCGAGCGGGTGGTCTCGGCGATCGAGGGCGCGATGCCCGGCGCGGATGGCGCGCTCTACTCGCGGCTGCTGGTCGGCATGGTCTACGGCCTCGAGGCGGCGCCGCTACCGGAGGAGATCGTGGAGCAGTTCCGGCGTGCGGGGACCGTCCACCTGCTCGTGGTCTCCGGCGCACAGATCTCGATGCTCGCGATCGCGATCGTCGGGCTCACAGGTGGCAGCTTCGGGCGCATGCGGCCGTGGCAGGCGGCGCTGGCGGCCGTGGCGGTGCTGCTGCTGGTCGCCATCGTCGGGATGGAGGCCTCGGTCGGCCGCGCGGTCGCGATGTTCGCCCTCGTCCTGATCGCTGCGGTGAGCGCGCGCGACTACGACGTCTACACGGCCCTCGGCCTCGCCGCTGCGCTGATCCTCCTCACCGACCCGCAGGCGCTGCTGAGCCTCAGCTTCCAGCTCACCTTCGCGGCCACGCTCGGCGTGGTCGTCTTCATGCCCCGTCAGCCCCTCGAGTCGATCCCCGGCGTCCGCGCGGCGGCGCCGCTCCCGCAGATCCGCGGGATCATCTGGGGCACCGCGGGCGCGTGGGCCCTCACCAGCCCCCTCCTCGCGCATCACTTCTCTGCCTTCGCGCTCAGCGGCAACCTCGCCAACCTCGCGAACGTCCCGCTCTCGGGCATCGTCCTCGTCCTCGGCTTCATCGCGCTGCCGATCGCGCTCGTGCCGGCGCTGGCGCCGCTGCTGACGCTGCTGTGCGCGCTGGCGCGGGTCATCCTGCGCCTCGTGATGCACGTGAACGACCTCGCCGCCGCACTGCCGGCGCCCTTCGTCGAGGGAGTGCACCTGAACGCGGGCGGCTGCGTGGCCTGCTACGGCGTCCTCGCGCTCGTCCTCGCGCTGGGCCTGCACCGCCGCGCGCAGCGGGCGCTTGACCGGGCCCTGGTGCGGCTGGACGGTCGCCGGGCCTGGTGGGTGGTCGGTGCGCTGGCGGCGCTGCCGCTGGTCACGCTGCTTCTGTCGGCCGGCCCGCCGCGAGAGATGGAGCTGACGCTGCTGCCGGTGGGCGCGGGCCAGTGCGCGATCGTGCGGTCACCCTCCGGTGGCACGCTGATGCTGGACTGCGGCGGCGGCGGGAACCACGCCGGGGCGGGGCGCGAGGTGGCTGAGGGCATCGTGCTCCCGTGGCTGGTGCGGCGGCGGATCGAGCGCATCGACGCCCTCTGCG
>JAAZHF010000240.1 GCA_012510865.1 Gammaproteobacteria bacterium | reverse complement strand
CTCGGGCTGCCGCCGTTCCCGGGCTCGCTGTCGGGCAGCATCCCGAGCGCCCGCTACGTGGGCGAGCGCCTCGACTTCGACGGCGGCCTGGTGGTGCAGGCCTTCGACGGCGAGGTCAGGGTGTCGTCGCTGGCCATGGAGCGGCCCTTCGGCGTCGCGCCGACGCTGCTGGCGGACATCGCCCTGCACGACCTCGACCTGCTGGCGCTGACCGGCGTGTTCGAGTTCGGCAGCATCACCGGTCGCCTGGACGGCCGCATCGACGGCCTGCGGCTGGTGGACTGGGAGGCGGTGGCCTTCGACGCCGCGCTGCGGACCGTGCCGCGCCGGGGCGTGCGCCAACGGATCAGCCAGCGTGCGGTGCAGAACATCTCCAGCGTCGGCGACGCCGGGTTCACCGCCAGCCTGCAGGGCCGCCTGCTGGCGCTCTTCGACGACTTCGGCTACCGCCGCATCGGGATCTCGTGCCGGCTGGCCAACGGCGTCTGCACGATGGCCGGGCTCCAGCCTCGCGACGACGGGTTTGTTATCGTCGAAGGTGCCGGGATCCCCCGGCTGGACATCGTCGGATTCAACCGGCGCGTCGACTGGGAAACCCTGGTCGAGCGCCTGGCCGCGGTGGGATCCGGCGACGTCGCGCCGGTGTTCGATTGACCCGTCCCAGGAGGACTGCATGCGCTTGACCGGACTTCCCTTCGTCGCCGCGCTGGCGCTCACCGCCTGCGTCACCATCAACGTGTACTTCCCGGCCGCCGAGGCGCGCGAGGCGGCGCGCGAGTTCGTGGAGAACGTCATCGGCGAGGAGGCCGGTGCGCCTGCGCGCGACGAGCCGCGGGACGCCATCCCCGGCGGCATGGCGCTGGCGCCCGACCGCGGGCCGCGCATGGGTGTCGATCCGTGGATCCTGCTGGGCATCGCGCCCGCGCACGCGCAGTCGCCGGACATCACGATCCGCACCCCGGCGATCCAGGCGATCCAGCAGCGGATGGAGTCGCGCTTCGCATCGACCCTGCGGGAGCACTTCGACAGCGGCGCGCTCGGCTTCACCGGCGACGGCCTGGTCGTGGTCCGCGACGCGTCGAAGCTGCCGCTCAAGGACCGGGTCGCGGTGAACTCCGCCGTGGCCGACGACAACCGCGACCGCAACGCCGTGTACCGGGAAATCGCGGTGGCCAACGGCCATCCTGAATGGGAGCAGCAGATCCGCGAGGTCTTCGCCCGGCAGTGGGTCGCGAGCGCGCGCCCGGGCTGGTGGTACCAGCAGGGCGGCAGCTGGAAACAGAAGTAAGGCACGCCACCGTTGGCACGCATCTACCAAGCTCCGTTCGAACTCCGGATCCTCGAGCTCGGCCCTGACGGCCGCGGCGTCGCGCTTCGGCCCGAGGGCCACCCGCACGCGGGCAGGACCGTGCTCGTCGCCGGCGCGCTGCCGGGCGAACGCGTGATGGCGCGGCAGACCGGGCGCTCGCGCGGGCATGACCAGGCCGAGGTGGTCGAGGTGCTGGAGGCGTCGCCCGGGCGCGTGCAACCGCGCTGCCCGCACTTCGGCACCTGCGGCGGCTGCAGCCTCCAGCACCTCGCACCGGACCGCCAGGTGGCCGCCAGGGCGCGCGTGCTGGCGCAGGAGTTCGAGG
>JAAZHF010000239.1 GCA_012510865.1 Gammaproteobacteria bacterium | reverse complement strand
GTTCTCGCCGCCGTGGATCACGCCCAGGCCGTTCTCGCGCAGCCACTCTTCGCTGGAGCCGGCGCCGTAGCCCTTGAAGTCGGGCGACAGCTCGCAGGAGAACAGGAGGCCGGTGCCCTGGACCCGGGTGATCAGGCCACCCAGCTCGTCGCGCAGCGCCTCGAGCCGCCGGATCGCCTGCTCGCCGCGCTCGCGGATGTTGGCGCGGACCGCGGGCGTGACCATGCCGAGCACCGTGCTGCCGACGTCGGCGGCGCGCGGATTCGCGGTCATGGTGTTGCCATAGGTACCGCGCCTGTAGATGCCGGCCGCGCGCTCGTTCACGGCAAGCACCGACAGCGGGTACTGGCCGGCGTTGAGCGCCTTCGAGTAGGTCTCCATGTCGGGCGCTTCCTGGCCTTCGAAGCCGGGGTAGTCGACGATCGACAGCGCACCGGTGGCGCGCAGGCCGGCCTGGATCGAATCGACCAGGAGCAGCGAGCCGTGCGCCTACGTCAGCTCGCGCGCGGCGGTATAGAAGCCGACCAGCACGCTGCGGCCGGGGTCGCCTTCGCCCTTCACCGGCTCGAGGAACATCGCCTCGATGAACCAGCCCCTGGCATCGGCGTCGGCGAACGCCTGCTGCAGCGCGTCGATGTCGTAGGGCGCGATCACGAGCACGCTGTCCTCGTGGCGGTAGCTCGCCAGCGCGCCCTCGTAGGCCTTGCGGGTGGAGTTGGAGTAGAGCGCCGGGGCCTCGGTGCGGCCGTGGAAGGCGCCCTTGACCACCAGGCGCTTGACCATGCGGCCGGCATGGCGCGCGCCCGCGTCGGTCATGGTCTTGGCGTTGGTGTCGGCGATGCGCGCGGCCAGAGACACCGACTCGGAGCCCGAGTTGAGGCACATGAAGGCCGTGAACGGGCAGCCGCCGCGGGTGTGGCCGATCTCGGCGCGGAGCGCGCGGTCCAGGCGCAGCTGCGACAGGCTCGGGGTCATGATGTTCGCCATCGCCTGCGGCCGGGACATGGCCTCGATCACCGGCTGCGGCGCGTGCCCGAAGCCGAGCATGCCGTAGCCGCCGGTGTCGTAGAGCACGGCGCCCTTGAGGGTGACGATCCAGGGGCCGCGCGCGGCGAGGGCGACGTAGGGGTTGACGCCATCCTGGGGATAGAAGTTCACGTAGCCGGCCTGCACGGCCTGGATCTGGGCGTCCTCGTCGAGGTCGAGCAGGTCGCCGAAGTCGGACCCGAGGCCCGCGAACGCGTCCGCGGCGGCGTCGATGGCCGCGACCAGGTCCGGGTGGCTGGCGGCGAAGCGCTCGATCGTCGCATCGTCCAGGCCGGGGGTCCGGCACCGGCCCTTGCGGGCGCGGAGCGGGGCGAGGCGGGCGGTCACGGTGGCGGTCATGGGGTCCTCCTGGGCGTCTGCGGGCCCGTTCGAGCGGGCATGCCTCTATTATGGGCAAGGCTTCGTCGGTTGGTAGGGGCGATCTGCGCGCAAATGCTGCAGTTTTCGGCGGATCGACGATAGAATGGCGCGATGAAGCTCAGTCCGGCCGACGAAGCACTGCTCTCGCTGCTGCGCGAGGACGCGCGCGCGCCGACCGCGGCCATCGCCAGGCGCCTGCAGCTGTCGCGGACCACGGTGCAGAGCCGGATCGAACGCCTCGAGCGGGCGGGCGTGATCGCCGGCTACACCGTGCGGCTCAGCGACGACCACGAGCTGGAGCGCATCCGCGCCCTGATCATGATCACCGTGTTCCCCAAGCAGGCTCCCGCCGTGGTCGAGGCGCTGCGCCAGATGCCCGGCGTGCGCGCCCTGCATTCGGTCAACGGCGCCTGGGACCTGGTGGCGATGGCGGTGGTGTCGACCATCGGCGAAATGGACGAGCTGACCGACCGCATCGGCGCCCTGGAGGGCGTCGAGCGCACCACGTCGACGCTGCTGCTGTCGACCAAGTTCCAGCGCTGAGGCCCCTTGAAGAAGTCAGACTTCCGCTTCGACCTGCCGCAGGAGCTGATCGCGCAGGCGCCGCTGGCAGGGCGCTCGGACAGCCGCATGCTGGTCGTGCCACCGGGCGATGCGGCCTTCGGCGACCACCGGGTGCGCGAGCTCCCCGCGTTCCTCCGCCCCGGCGACCTGCTGGTGTTCAACGATACGCGGGTCATCCCGGCGCGGCTGTTCGGCCGCAAGCAGGGCAGCGGCGGGCGGGTGGAGATCCTCATCGAACGCCTGCTCCCCGGAAACGAGGCACGGGCCCAGGTCGGGGCCAGCAAGACGCCCAGGCCCGGCAACCTGATCGAGCTCGACGCCGGGGGCGTGGCCGAGGTGCTCGCCCGCGACGGCGCCTTCCACCACCTGCGCTTCCACGTCGACGGGGCGCTGGAAGCCTGGCTGGCCGGCGCGGGGCGGATGCCGCTGCCGCCCTACATCCAGCGCGAGCCCGGCGCGGACGACGCCGAGCGCTACCAGACCGTGTTCGCGCGCGAGCCGGGCGCGGTGGCCGCGCCGACCGCCGGGCTGCACTTCGACCAGCCGCTTCTGGACGCGCTCCGCGCGGGCGGCGTCGTCATCGGCCACGTCACGCTGCACGTGGGCGCGGGCACCTTCCAGCCGATGCGCGTGGACGACGTGCGCGAGCACCGCATGCACAGCGAGTGGATCAACGTCGGCGCCGCCCTGGTGGAGCAGGTGCGGCGGACGCGCGCGGCCGGGGGCAGGGTGGTGGCCGTGGGCACCACCGTGGTGCGGGCGATGGAGTCGGCGACCGTGGAAGGGACGCTGCGTCCCTTCGCCGGGGAAACCTCGATCTTCATCGTCCCCGGCTACCGGATCACCTCGGCCGACGTCCTCCTGACCAATTTCCACCTGCCCGAATCGACCCTGCTGATGCTGGTGTCGGCCTTCGCGGGGCGGGAGCGGGTGCTGTCGGCCTACGCCCACGCGGTGCGGGAGCGCTACCGGTTCTTCTCCTACGGCGACGCGATGCTGCTC
>JAAZHF010000025.1 GCA_012510865.1 Gammaproteobacteria bacterium | reverse complement strand
GCGTCGACCAGTTCGGACGCGCCCAGGAGTTCACCCTGCGCTATGCCGCGGTGTTCACGATGGAGGACGCCGACGGCGGGGAGCTGGTGCCGCAGCAGATCATCGAGCTCTCGCGCGACTACGTATCCCTGCCCAACAACGCCACCGGATCGGAAAGCGAGCGCGAGCTGCTCTCGCGGGAACTGCAGCGCGAGATGGCCGCCGCGGTGCTGCGACGCATCGACGCGGTGAACCGCGCGCGGGAGCAGGAGGCGGCGATGCCTCCGGCGGACGGCGGCTGAGCCGCGGGGCGGTGCGGCATGGCCCGTGAAACCGGTCCGGAGCAGCTCGCCGGCGGCCTGTCGCGCGGCCCGCTGGCGCCCGCCTACCTGGTTGCCGGCGGCGAGATCCTGCGGGTGCTCGAGTGCGCGGATGCGATCCGGGCCGCGGCGCGCGAACAGGGATATGCCGAGCGCGAGGTGTTCGAGGCCGAGGGACGCGAGATCGACTGGGACGGGCTCGAGGCAAGCCTGCGCGCGCCGAGCCTGTTCGCCGCGCGCCGGCTGATCGAGGTCCGCCTGCCCACGGGCAGGCCCGGAAAGCAGGGCGGCGAGGTGATCGCCGGCTACTGCGCGCAGCCGCCGGCGGACACCTGCCTGCTGGTGACGGCCAGCGAATGGAGCCGGAAGCATGGCGGCAAGTGGAGCGACGCGATCGCCGCCGTGGGCGCGGTGGCCGTGGCCTGGCCGATCAAGCCGCACGAGCTGGAAGGCTGGCTCGAAGCGAGGCTGCGCAGGCGCGGCGTGCGCGCCGACCGCGATGCGGTGCGGCTGCTGGTCGAGCGCGTCGAGGGCAACCTGCTGGCGGCGGCCCAGGAGATCGACAAGCTGGCCCTGCTGGCCGGCGAGGGCGTGCTCGACGCGCCCCGGATGCATGCCCTGGTGGCCGACGCCGCGCGCTTCGACGTCTTCCGGCTGGTCGACGCCGCGCTCAACGGCCAGGCGGCGCAGGCCGTGCGCATGCTCGCCGGGCTGCGCGCCGAGGGCGAAGCGGTGCCGGCCCTGATGGGCATGGTGGTGATGGAGCTGCAGCGCACCGCGGCGCTGGCGCGGGTGAAGGCGCGCGGCGGCAACCTCGCCGCCGAGTTCCGGGCGCAGCGGATCTGGGACGCGAAGGAGGCGGCCTACCGTCGCGCGCTCGAGCGCCATCCCGCCGCGCGCTGGGAGCGCTTCGCCGCCGCCGCCGGCGCCGTCGACCGCGTCGCCAAGGGCCGCGGCGACGGCGACGAGTGGCTGATGCTCGAGCGGCTCCTGCTGGCGGTGGCGGACGCGCGCGCGGTCCCGCTGCTGGCGGCATGAGACTGCTCGCCTGCTACGGCGGCAGCTTCGACCCGGTCCACCTCGGCCACCTGGCGGTGGCGCGCGAGGTGCGCGACGCGATCGGCGCCGAGGTCGCGCTGGTCCCGGCCGCGGACCCGCCGCACAAGGACGCCACCCATGCCGACGCGGCGCAGCGCGCGGAGATGCTCGCGCTCGCCATCGACGGCGAGCGGGGGCTACGCGTGGACCGGCGCGAACTGGAGCGCGGGGGACCGTCCTACACCGTCGACACGCTGCGCCTGGTGCGCGCGGCCGAAGGACCCCACCGGCCGATCGCGTGGGTGGTGGGCAGCGACTCGCTGCTGCGCCTCGACACCTGGCACCGCTGGCGCGAACTGTTCGCGCACGCGCACGTGCTGGCGGTGGAGCGCCCCGGCGCGCCGCTGGACCCGCAGGTCGTCGCCGACCAGGCGCCGGAGGTCCACCGGCAGGTCGAGGCCCGGGCCAGGCCGGCCCCGGCGCTGGCGCTGTCGCCGGCGGGCGGGTTCGCGGTGCTGCGGCTGGCCGGGCCGCGCCCGGAATCGTCAACCCGGGTGCGCCGCCTGATCGCCGGCGGCGGCGACTGGGAGCGGATGCTGCCGCCGGCGGTGGCCGGATTCATCCGCGGACACCGCCTGTACGGATACGGGGCCGCGACGCGGGCTCCGCTATAATTTCCCGCACCGCCCACGAGCCCGAGCCCTTGACCAGCCAAGCCCAAGTCATCAAGACCAGCCTGCCCACCCCACCGCCGTCGGTCGAACTGCTGCTGTCCACCGTGCTGGACGCGGTCGCCGAGATCAAGGCGGTCGACGTCGCCGAGATCGACGTCCGCGGCAAGACCAGCGTCTGCGACTACATGGTGATCGCCTCGGGGACCTCGACGCGCCACGTCAAGTCGATCGCCGAGGAAGTGGTGAAGTTCGCCAAGCGCCTGGACTGCCAGCCGCTCGGGGTCGAAGGCGAGCGCGAGTCGGAATGGGTGCTGGTCGACCTCGGCGACGTGGTGGTGCACGTCATGCTGCCGCGGGTGCGCGAGTTCTATGCGCTGGAGCGGCTGTGGACGGTCGGCGACGAACCCCCGTCCGCGGGCGCCGTCGACGGCGCCGCGGCGGGCGGCCCGGCGCGCGACGCGGGATAGCGCATTGAAGGCGCGCCTGGTCGCGGTCGGCGAACGGCCGCCGGGCTGGGTGTCCGAAGGCTTCGCCGAATACCGGAAGCGGCTGTCGCACTGGCTGCCGCTGGACCTGGTGGAGATCACGCCCGGCCTGCGCGGCAAGGGCCGCGACGCGGTCCGCGCGACGCAGGACGAGGGCCAGCGCGTGCTGGCGGCGCTGCCGCGTGAACTGCACGTCGTCGCCCTCGACGGGCGCGGACGCGCCTGGGATTCGGAGGCGCTGGCGCGCCGGATGGAGCATTGGCGCGGCCAGGGACGCGACCTGGCCTTCCTGGTCGGCGGGCCCGAGGGCCACGCCGGCGAGGTGCTGGACCGCGCCGACGAGACCTGGTCCCTGGGCCCGCTGACCCTGCCGCACATGCTGGTGCGGCTGCTGGTCGCCGAGCAGCTCTACCGCGCCTGCGCGCTGCTCGCCAACCATCCCTACCACCGCGCCTGAGCGCGGTCAGCCGCGGGCGATGCTGAACTCGATCGGCACCAGCCCGACGGCCTGCACCGGCTGGCCGTCGCGGATGGCCGGCTGGAACGTCCAGTGGCGCAGCACGTGGCGGCGCGCTGCCTCGTCGAGCCTGCGGTAGCCGCTCCCGGTCTCGACCTGTACATCGAGCGGCCGGCCGTCGACGTCCACCAGCACGCGCAGGACCACCGTGCCCTCGTGTCCCGCCCGGAGCTCCTCGCGCGGGTAGGGCGGCACGCTGGCCCGGGCATACGCCAGGCGCATGCCCGCGGGCCCGTCGGCGGCCGGCGGCGCGATGTCGCCCGGTCCGGCGTCGGCCGGAGGCGCCGGATCGGCGGCCAGCGTGCCGCCGTCCACCAGCGGTGGCGCGGCCGGGGCCGGGTCGCGGGCGAGGGTGCGCTGCGCGGGTGCGGTGGGCGCCGGGTGCACGACGGGGCGCTCGACCGGCACCACCTCCGGCGGCGCCGGCGGCGGCACCGGGCGGGGCTCGAACCATTCCGTCTCCAGGCCACGGCTGGCAGGCGCTTCCTGCGCGGTCCGCGTGATCGGCACGAGCATCAGCAGGAGCAGCGCGCTGTTGAGCAGCAGGGTACCGGTATTCCCGGCGATGCGCACCGGATCGGGACGCGGGGCTTCGCCGGCGTGCCCGGCGGCAAGAGGACTGCGGACGTTGGACTGCAGGACCATGGAGCACCTCCTCGTTGTCCCGGCGCGCCGCCGGGTGTCGCGGATGCCAACGCCCCGCCAGGGGCGGCGGGGTCGTCAGCGCCCGAGTTCGAACACTACCTCCAGGTTGGCCTCGAGCGTGTTCTCGCCCGGAGCCACCGGGGTCGATTCGGAATCCATGGCCATCGCCCGCATCGCATACATCGGCCGCGGCGCCTGCATGCCGCCGCCCTCGCTGATGCTCACGATGCGCCGCACCCTGAGGTCCAGGGCCCTTGCGTACATGTCGGCGCGCGCCCTGGCCTGGTCCAGCGCCTTGCGGCGGGCTTCGTCGTAGACGGCCTCGGGCTGGTCGATGCCGAAGCCGGGGCCACTGATGTTGTTGGCGCCGCTGGCGACCAGCGCATCCAGCACCTCCCCCAGCCGCGCGATGTCCCGCACCTTCAGGCTGACGGTGTTGCTGGCGCTGTAGCCCGAGATCCGCGGCTCCTCGTTGTCGACGTGGCGGTAGGTGGGATGGATGTTGATGCCGGTGGTCTGGATGTCCTTCCCGGCGACGCCGGCGGCCTGGATGGCCTCGATCACGCGCGCCATCCGGGCGGCGTTCTCGCGCATGGCGGTGTTGGCGTCGGCGGCCTGCGTGACCACGCCCGCCGAGGCGGTCGCGACATCGGGCGCGCGGCTGGCCTGGCCGGTCGCCGAGACCGAGAGCAGGGTGCCGTCGCTCGCGACGTGGGCGGCGGGCGTCTGCGCGGCTGCGGTCATGGCAGGGCTCCCGGCTGCGAGGGTCAGGGCAAGGATGGCAAGGACCATCCGCGGCGATTTCAGGCTCATGTTGGTCTCCGATGTCGGTCGAGGGCAAGGGTTGTGCCGGTGGAGTGAACGGCCCGTGAGCCGGAACGGGGTTGCGGAAGGGCCCGCTCCTTCGCGGCGGCGCCGGCACGGTATCCTGTCGGGATGCTGCACCTTGCCTCCAGATCCCCGCGCAGGCGCGAGCTGCTGGCGCGCCTCGGGCTCGACTTCGGCGTGCTCGACGGCGACGTGCCGGAGCAGCGGATGCCGGGCGAAACGCCCGCCGGCTACGTCGCCCGCGTCGCCCGCGAGAAGGCCGGCGCGGGGCTGCTGCGCGTGGTCGCCGTGCCCGGAGCCGTCGTGCTCGGCTCCGACACCGAGGTGGTGCTCGGCGACGAGGTGTTCGGCAAGCCCGCCGACGGGGACGAGGCCGCGGCGATGCTGCGCCGGCTTTCGGGGCGCACGCACCGGGTGCTGACCGCGGTCTCGCTGGTGTCGGCCGGGCGCGAGGCCGCGGTGCTGGTCGCCAGCGAGGTCGCCTTCGCGGAGCTGTCCGACGAGGACATCGCCGAGTACGTGGCCAGCGGCGAGCCGGCCGGCCGGGCCGGCGCGTACGCGATCCAGGGCGGTGCTGAGCGCTTCGTCACGCGCCTGTCGGGCAGCTATTCCGGCGTGATGGGGCTGCCCCTGCACGAGACCGCGGGGCTGCTGCGCGGGTTCGGCATCCACGCGCGCACGCCGCGCGCGGGTGGCGGCGCATGAGCGAGGAAATCCTGGTCAACGTCACACCGCGCGAGACCCGCGTCGCCGTGGTCGAGAACGGCATGCTGCAGGAGCTGCACATCGAGCGCGGCTGGCGGCGGGGCGTGGTCGGGAACATCTACAAGGGCCGCGTGCAGCGGGTGATGCCCGGGATGCAGGCCGCCTTCGTCGACATCGGCCTGGAGCGCGCCGCCTTCCTGCACGCCAACGACGTGCTGCGGCCCGGTCGCGCCGAGGACCTCACGGTCGAGGACCCGGCCGCAGGGCCGGGACCCGTCCCCGCGGTGCCACAGCCCACGCCGCCGATCGGCGAGCTCCTGCGCGACGGGCAGGAAGTCGTGGTGCAGGTGGTCAAGGATCCGATCGGCACCAAGGGCGCGCGCCTGACCACCCAGATCAGCATCCCCTCGCGCTACCTGGTGCTGCTGCCGCAGTCGAAGGTGATCGGCGTTTCGGCGCGGATCGAGGACGAGGCCGAGCGCGCGCGGCTGAAGGCGCTGGTCGGCGCGCTCGCGCTTGCCGGCGGCCATGGCTACATCGTCCGCACCAATGCCGAGGGGCAGCCGGAGGAGGCCCTGGCCGAGGACGTGGCCTACCTGGCCCGGGCCTGGGCGCTGGTCGAGCGCAGCGTGGCGGGCGCGGGCGTGGGCAGCTGCGTCTACGAGGACCTGACGCTGCCGATGCGCGGGGTCAGGGACCTGATGCGCCGCGTCGTCGAGAAGGTGAAGGTCGACTCTCGCGAGACTTGCGACCGGCTGCGCGCGTTCGCGGCGCAGTACATGCCGGGCCTGGCCGAGAAGGTCGAGCACTACGCCGGCGCGCGCCCGGTGTTCGACCTGTACGGGGTGGAGGACGAGATCAGCCGCGCGCTCGACAAGGAGGTGCCGCTGAAGTCGGGCGGCTACCTGGTGATCGACCAGACCGAGGCCATGACCACGGTCGACGTGAACACGGGCTCCTTCCTCGGCCAGCGCAACCTCGAGGAAACGGTGTACCGCACCAACCTCGAAGCGGCCCAGGCCGTCGCCCGCCAGCTGCGCCTGCGCAACCTGGGCGGCATCATCATCATCGACTTCATCGACATGACCGATCCCGAGCACCGCCGCCAGGTGCTGCGGACGCTGGAGAAGTCGCTGGCGCGCGACCACGCCAAGACCACGGTCTACGATTTCTCGCCGCTGGGCCTCGTGGAAATGACGCGCAAGCGCACCGTCGAAAGCCTGGAGCGCCAGCTCAGCGAGACCTGCCACGAGTGCGGCGGGCGCGGCACGCTGAAGACCGCCGAGACGGTGACCTACGAGGTATTCCGGGAGATCGTGCGCGCGGTGCGCCAGTTCGACGCCGAGCGCCTGCTGGTGATCGCGTCGCCGAAGGTGGTCGCGCGGATCACCGAGGAGGAATCGGCGACCGTGGCCGAACTCGAGGAGTTCCTGGGCAAGACCATCCGCTTCCAGGCCGACGGGCAGTACCAGCAGGAGCAGTTCGATGTCCTGCTGCTCTGAGCCTTGCGCGCGGCGAGCGGGGCGCTGATGGCCGGCCGGTTCCGCCGCGCCCTGCGCCGCGCGCGGCGCGGTGCCTGGTACGCGGTGGCCATCGGCCTGGTGCTGATGGCGTTCGTCGCCGGCATCACCAGCCAGCTGCTGCCGCTGGCCGAGCGCCATCCCGAGCGCATCGCCGAGTGGCTCGGCCACCGCGCCGGGCGCCCGGTCTCCTTCGATCGCGTCGAGACCGCCTGGACGCGGCGCGGTCCCCTGCTGCGCCTGGACGGACTGCGCATCGGCGAGGGTGCGGACGCGATCCCGATCGGCGAGGCGGAGGTGCTGGTCGCGCAGTACGCGGGGTTGTTGCCGGGCCGTTCGTTCACCGAACTGCGGCTGCGCGGCCTGGAGCTGGCCCTGGTCCGCGGCGACGATGGCCGCTGGCAGGTGCGCGGACTGCCGGGCGAGGCGCAGTCGGACGGCGACCCCTTCGCCGCGCTGGAAGGCCTCGGCGAGCTGCAGGTGGTCGACGGCGTGCTCGTCGTCGACGCACCGGGGCTTGGCGTGGGCGCGCGCCTGGGCGAGGTCGACCTCCGCCTGCGGGTCGACGGCGCGCGGGTGAGGGCCGCGGTCCGCGCGTGGATGGTGCCCGGCGCTTCGCCGCTGGACATGGCGGCCGAGCTCGACCGCGCCAGTGGCGACGCACGCGCCTGGCTGGCACTGCGCGACGCCGACCTGTCCGCGTGGTCCGGGCTGCGCGCGGGCGGCATCGGGCCCACGGCAGGCCGGGGCAGGCTCGAGGCCTGGGCCGACCTGCGCGGCTACCGCGTGGATTCCATGCTGCTGCGCGGCGAACTGGACGGGCTGCGCCTGCGCGGCGGCGGCGAGGGCGGCGCGCGCGAGGCCGACCTGGGCCGGGTCGCGCTCGATGCGCGCTGGACGGCGCTCGCGGAGGGCTGGCGCTTCGACGCGCCGCGCCTGTCCTTCGGCGCGGGAGCGGAGGCGCAGGCCCTGGACGGCCTGCTGGTTGCCGGAGGCCGCAGGAAGGCGCTGGTCGCCGAGCGGATCGATGCCGGGGCGCTGCTGATGCTGGCCTCGCTGTCGCCGGAGATGCCGGCGGAGCTTGCCGCGTGGCTGGGCGAGGCCCGGCCGTCCGCGGTGCTGCACGGGGTCGAGCTCGTGGGCGGGCCTTCCGGGCAGCTGCGCGCGCAGGCGCGCATCGAGGACTTCGGCTTCGGCGTCCGCGGGGCGGCCCCCGGGCTGTCGGGCCTCTCGGGTTCGCTCCGGGGCGACGCCGGGGCCCTGGTCTTCACGCCGGATCCGTCGGCCGTGGCCAGCGTCGACTGGCCGCTCGGCTTCGGGCCGCCGGCGCACCAGGTCCGCCTGCGCGGCGAGATCGTCGCCTGGCGCGACGGAGGCGGCTGGCGGGTGCGAACCCCCGCCCTGAGGGTCGATGGCGAGGGCTATGCCGCCGATGTGCGCGGCGGCCTCGATTTCGCAGGCGATGGCACCCGCCCCGCCATCGATCTGGTGGCCGAGCTCGACGAAGCGAGGGTGCCGGTGGCGAAGCGGTTCTGGATCCGCCACATGATGCCGGAGGCAGCGGTGCAGTGGCTGGATTCGGCGCTGGTCGACGGCCGCGTGCTCGACGGCCGCGCCGTGGTGTCCGGCGACCTCGATGACTGGCCGTTCAAGGGCACCGGGGGGAGCGCCGGGGCCGGCCTGTTCCACGCCTCGGCGACGCTCGAGGACGCCGAGGTGCGGTTCGACCCCGGTTGGCCGGCCGCCACCGGGCTCGACGGGCGGGTGGACTTCATCGCCGATGGCTTCAGCCTCGAGGGGAGTGCGCGCCTGGCGGACGTCCCGGTGCGCTCGCTGCGTGCCGGCATCACGGACTTCGGGACGGCGCCGCTGCGCGTGGACGCGGCGGTCGACGCGGACGCGGCGCCGGTGCTGGAACTGCTGCGCGACAGCCCGCTGCGGGAGGGGCGCGAAGCCCTGCTCGATTCGCTGGCGGCGTCCGGGCCGCTGCGCGCGGACTTCGGCATGGTGCTGCCGCTGGGAGCCGCCGAGGGGACCTCGCCCGGCCTCCGGGTATCGGGGCAGGTGGCGCTGGCCGGGGCCAGGCTGGGCGAGTCGCGCTGGAAGCTGGACTTCGACGGGGTCCATGGCCGGGCCCGGTACGACGAGGACGGATTCACGGCCGAAGGGCTGCGCGTGCGCCAGGACGGAGCGCCCGGACGCCTGTCCCTGCGCGCCGGGCCGGGGCACGTGCGGGACCGCGGCATGGCTTTCGAAGCTGCGCTCGAGGCGAGCCTTGCCTCGTCGACGCTCGCGGCCCGCGCACCGGGCCTGGCCTGGCTGGGCGATCGCATGGAGGGCCGTTCCGACTGGACGCTGGCCCTGGGCCTTTCGACCGGCGCCGGGACCGACGGCGACGGCGGGCGGCTGCAGCTGCGCTCGGACCTGGTCGGGACCGCCCTGGCACTGCCGGCACCGCTGGGCAAGCCCGCGCTCGAGCCGCTGCCCGCCCGCATCGACCTCGAGCTGCCCATGGGCGAGGACGACATCGACGTGGTCCTGGGCGAGCGGGTCGCGCTGCGCGCCCGCACCCGGGCCGGGCGCACCGGCGTCCTCGCCGTGCTGGGCAGCGCGCGCGTCGATGCGTCCCCGCCCGGATCCGGAGTGCGCATCACCGGTCGCACGCCCGTGCTGGACGCGATGGAGTGGGCCGGGCTGTTCGCGGGCGACGGTGGGGCCGGAGGCGACGGGCTGGCGCTGCAGGGCATCGACCTGGTGGCCGACCGCCTGCAGCTCCTCGGGGCCTCCTTTCCGGACACGCGCGTGCTCGCCCGCCAGGAGCGCGGCGCGGTCCGGCTGCAGTTGGTCGGCGAAGCGTTGGCGGGAACCGTGGAGCTACCGCGGACCGAAGGCGGCGTGCTCGGCGCGCGGCTGGAGCGGCTGCACTGGCGCAGCGCGCGGGCTCCGGGCGACGCCGTTGCGCCTGCGGAGGAGGACGGGGAGGCCGGCGACGATCCCGGCATCGACCCCGCGGCGATACCACCGCTGGCGGTGGTGGTCGAGGACCTGCGCATCTCCTCGGCGCCGCTGGGGCGCCTGGAGCTGCGCACGCGTCCCACGGGCGCGGGCCTGCAGGTCGAATCGATGCAGCTGCGCGCGCCGGGCCAGTGGATCGACGTCGCGGGCGCCTGGACCGGTCGCGGCGCGGAGGCGCGGACGCGGATGGTGGTCGATGTGCGGAGCGGCGACTTCGGGGCGCTGCTCTCCGGCCTCGGCGCGGGCGGCCGCATCGACGGCGGCGACGGCAGCGCGCGCTTCGAGGGCAGCTGGCCGGGCTCGCCCGCGGGATTCCGCCTGGACGAGCTGGAAGGCAGCCTCGCGCTGACGGTCAAGGACGGGCGCCTGCTGCAAGTGGAGCCGGGCGCGGGCCGCGTGCTCGGCCTGCTCAGCGTGGCCGAGCTGCCGCGCAGGCTGATGCTCGACTTCCGCGACTTCTTCTCGCACGGCTTCGT
>JAAZHF010000238.1 GCA_012510865.1 Gammaproteobacteria bacterium | reverse complement strand
TGCCCCAGTGGGTCTCGCCGCCCGGGTCGCGCTTGTCGAACACGTAGCCGCCCTCGTGCGAGAGCACGCGGTCGATGAAGGTGTCGAAGCGGGAGGGGGTGGCGGTCATCGTGGATCCGGTGTGAGGAAGACCCTGCCCGCCCGCACGCCAGGACCGAAGGCGTGGGGGCGGGAGGGAGAGAGGCTTAACCGCCCTGCAGCGCGCCGGCGCCGGGGGTGAGCTTGACCGCCACCGAGGTGGTGCCATTGCCCGCGGCCTGCATGGCCACGCCGGCACCATTGAGGTCGCCCGTGGCGGCCGCCGCCACGATCACCTCGCCGGCACTGGCGTCCCAGATCACCTTGGCGCCCTGGGCGATCACGGCCGTGGACAGCTTCGGCAGCACGTAGGCGCCTTCGATCCAGGCCGCGCCGGCTTCGCCGCTGGCGAGGGTATTGACCGGGATCGCCAGCACCGTGCCGACGATGACCGGCACGCCCGCGGTGGCGGGGCCGACGATGTTGATGGTCTTGCCATCGGAAAACGCGTTGTTCATGTCCTGTGCTCCAGCGGGATGGGGTAGTCAGGGCCCGGCTTGGCCGGGCCCTGCGGGCGTCAGGCGCCGGCGTTCTTGAACAGGCCGCGCCAGTCGATGGCCTTCGCGCCGAACACGTGCCGGCACTTGACCTTCAGGCCGTCCACCTCGAAGCCGTTCGACGTTTCGGTGAACACGCCCTCGTTGCCCTCGAGGTAGGCGTACTCGATGGTGTCGACGGTGTTGGGCTCCGCGGCCAGGAAGTACGCGGTGGAGCTGGCGTCCTCCAGGCGCGGCTCGCTGATCGGGACCAGCGACGAGCCGAACACGTTGGTGTCGGCGGCACGGGACGGCTGGAAGTTGGTGCCGGTGATCTGCAGCGCGGCCTTCTCCAGCGACGGCGGCACCAGCAGGTAACGCGGGCGCACGCTGATGTAGCGCCCCTCGATGCCCTTCTGCAGCAGCATCTTCTTGCGCGCCTCGGCGATGGGGTCCAGCGCGGCGTCGGCGTCGAGCGCGGCCGCGAGCTTGGTGGCCGTGCCCAGGTTCCCGTGGTCGGCGTGGAACAGGGCCTTGCCATCGGCCATGTTCGGGTTGCCGGTCAGGATCGCGTAGACGATGTCCGACTCGAGGTCCGCGGCGCTGGCGCCGAAGGCCTGCGGGATGCGCGACAGGGCGTCCATGTCGTCGTTGACGATGGCCTCCCAGGTGATGTGCACCATGCGGCCATACTTCTGCACCGCGTACTTCTCGGCACCATCGCCGATGCTGCCGTACTCGTACTCCGCCCCTTCCAGCACGCGCTTCAGGTTCGGTGCGCCGCCGAGCTGGGCGCGGCTGACCTGCTTGAAGTCCGGGAGCACTGCGCGGCGCGAGAACGGGACGAACGTGCGGGCGGCGGATTCGTAGCCGGCGCGCAGCGTCCTGGTGATGACGTTCTCGAGGATGCCCGGGAAGTCGCTGGTGCTCTGGAGCGCCAGCACCGCGATCTCGCGCTTGCTCATGCCGCGGGTACGGCGGCCGGCGCGCTCGACGCTGTCGCGGGCCATGTCCATCAGGTCCATGCCGCGGAACTGCGCGGCCTGCTCGTCCATCGGATGGGCGGCCGGGTCGGCGCGGTGCAGGACGGCATTGATGGCGCCCTGGCGGTAGCTGACGGTCTCGTCGTGGGTCAGGCCGTCGCCGACCTGGTGGCCGCCGGACGGGGTGGTGTCCTTGCCCAGCATCGCCAGGAGCTTGGCGCCGGCAGCCTCCACGGTGGTGTCGACGTCGTCTTCGCACTCGCGCTGCAGCCTGGCGAGGGCGGCCTGGTCGAGGTCGGCACGCGCGAGGAACGGCGTGAACTGGTTGCGGATCGCCTCGCGGCGCGCCCTGTCGGCGGCCAGCACGGCCTTGGCCGCGGCCTTCTTCTCTTCTTCGGTCATGGTGCTTGCTCCGGGAGTGTTGGAACCGGCATCCGCCGGCGGGGTCGCGGCCGGTGTGGCCGGCGGATTCTGGTTGGCGATGGCCGACGCAATCGCCTCGCTCACGCCACTGGCGTCGACCGTGACCGTCAGGCGCTGCTCCACGGCCTGCGGGCCCGGCGCCGCGCGGGCGGAGCGCGGCGCGCCGCGCATGGCCGCGGTCACGACCATGCCGGCGTACTTCGCCGGCGCGCCGCGGGCGCTGATCCGCGCCAGCAGCTCGTGGGCGTAGGCGCGGGCGTTCTCGTCCGGCTCGTCGTTGCCGGCGTCGTCGCTGCTGACGGCGTCGGCGAAGCCTTCGGCCACGGCTTCCTCGCCGGTGTAGTAGTGGTCCTCGCCATCCTTCAGCAGGCTGAGGATGTCGGCCCGCGCCTTGCCGGACTTCTGCACGTAGGCATCGGCCATGGAGTCGCTGAACGTGTCGAGCACGTCGGCGTACTGGCGCATTTCCTTGGCGTTGCCGTAGCAGCCGCCCCACGGGGCGTGGATCATCAGGATCGACGTGGGCGGCATCGACACGGTGTCGCCGGCCATCGCGATCAGCGAGGCGCTGGACATGGCCACGCCGTCGATGGTCACCGCCTTGGTCGCCTTGTGTCGGCGCAGCGCGTTGTAGATCGCCAGGCCGTCGGCGACGCTGCCGCCGTAGCTGTTGATGCGCACGTTGATGGTCGCGACACTGTCGTCGAGCGCGTTGAGCTGTTCGGCCACCGACTTCGCGCTGACCGACTCGCTCCACCAGCTCTCACCGATGTCGCCGTAGATCAGGAGCTCGTAGGTGTCGGCGCCCTCGCCCACCGGGCGCAGTTGCATCAGCGGCTCGATGTGCGGGCGGTCGTGCCGCGGCGCGGCCGGCGGCACCATGGCGAGGGCGGCGAGCACCGCCGTGGACAACAGGGTCTGCTTCATCGGGTGTGGTCTCCTGAGGTGCGCACCACGCGCAGGCGAGATTGCCGCTCGCGGCGGCGACCCTGCCCGGACTCTTCGTCGGGGTCCTGGGTGTCATCGGTGACGGGCACGCTGTCGCCCAAGGGGATGCGGAGCTCTTCTGCCAGCCGGCGTTCGCGGGCGATCTCTTCGAACTTGTCCTGGACGCGCCCGCCGCGTTCTGCGATGACCGCCGTACGCGACTCGACACCGGCATCGAACAGTTCCTTGATGCCCCTGGCCTCACGCTGCGGATCGATCCACGGCATCTTGGGTCCGCGGAACGAGGCCTGGGCCACCGTGGCCGGATTGATGTGGGCGGGGACGCGGACGGTGCCGGACGCGATCGCCATCTGGACGAAGCGCTCCCACACCGGCTGCACGAAGCGCGCCACGAAGGTCGCGGTCATCATGCGATAGCCGTCGTACGATTCGACCAGCTCCTGGCGCTGGGCGCTGTAGGTGCCGTCGTAGTCGCCGGACAGGCTGGAGTAGCTCAGGCCGATGCAGCGCGAAACCGCGCGCATCATGGCGGTGCGGAACTGCTCGAGCATGCTGTTCGGGCGCTTGGAATCCAGCATCTGGATCTCTTCGCCCGGCGCCGTATCGGTGAAGATGGCGCCCGCCTCCAGGAGGAAGTCACGCTCCACCGGCATGCCGTTCTCGTCGACCGGCGGCGTCCAGCCGTCCATGTCCTTATCGCGCTTGATGTACATCGCGATCCGCGCGGCGATCCGCGCGGCGATGCGCTCGCTCTCTTCGTAGTCCTTGATGTCGAGCAGCCGGTCGATCGCCGACGCGAACAGGCTGATGCCCCGCAGGCCGGACAGGCGACGGCGCACGGCCAGGTGCAGCACCCGCTCGGCGGGGACGCGCTTCAGGTCGCCGTCCACGAACCCGCGGCCGTTGCCCGGGTGGTGCTTGTGGAACCAGTAGGCGACGGGCTGCCCCCAGCTGTTGCGCTCGATCCCGGCCTCGATGTTGTCGCCCGCAGCGTGGTCGAGCGGACAGACGTCGGCTTCCAGCAACTCCAGGGTGAGCGGAACCCTGCTGGCGTGGCGGATGGGCGCACCGCTGCCTTCCACCAGCTGGCCGAAGGCCTCGCCATCGCGCAGCCAGGAGCGGCAGACCAGCTCCTGGGCCTGGACCCAGTTGAGCGTGCGGGTTGCCTCGGGCGTCGCGCTCCACTCGCGGAATGCGTTGAGCAGGTCGCGCGCGAAGTCGTCGTCGATGTCGTCGAAGGTGTCGCCCGCGCGGCCGTCGCGCGGCGTGGGCTCGATGCTGATGCCGGACGGGCCGATGATGTTGCGCACCAGGGTGCTGAGGGCACCGTCGACGAGGTCGTAGTTGCGCTCAAGGTCGCGCACGGTTGCGCGCACGGTGGCGGCGTCGCGCACCACCAGGCGCTCGCCGGTGGCATTGTTGCGCGACTTCTTCCGGCGCGGCGTGCTGCGCCCGCCTTCGTACATGGCCAGAACCGAGCGCGCGAACATCCGCCGTGCGGCGAAGCGCGGGGCCACCTGCGCCAGGGCGCGGTCGATGATGCCGGGGCGGATGGCGGGGGTCATCGGTTGAACACCGCGGTGCGGAACCGGAGGCTGCCGCGCGAAGGTCCCAGCTGGCCGGACTCGGCGGCGAGCTCCGCCTTCAGCTGGATGATGGCCTTGCGGATCTCGGCGAGGTCGGCGTAGGAGAGTTGCCGCTCACCGAAGCGGACAGACTGGCCGGCGAGCACTTTGCGCTCGGCGGTGAGGTAGGCGTCCAGGCGTTCCTGCGTCGACATGGACACCCAAGCTATACATGTAGGTGTCCACCGTCATGGGATTCCGTGGACTTTCTTTCAGCCCTGTCGCGCCTGCTTCGCGGACTGGTTCGGGTGGTACTTGTAGGCGGCCGCACGGCTGCACTTGTGCTCCGCCATGACTTCACGCAGCGACAGGCCTCGGCGCCAGCTTTCCGCGATCGCATCCCCGTCGATGGTGGGCCGCGCCTTGTAGCTCACGCGGCGCCCCGCAAGAACGTCGAGCTGCGCAAGGCACAGGCTGTCCGCCAACTGCAGCGCCTGGTGCGGCGGGATGTCCGGGGCGGCGGCGCGGATCTGATCCTTGAAGCGCTCGCGCAGCTGGTCCACAAGTTCGTCGGCTTTGGCGTCTTCGGCCACGATGGTCTCCGGTCAGGTCGGGTCGATGAGGGCGCCGCGCCGGCGCGGCCGGGCGGGTGTTCCACGGGAATCGCGGGCCGGCAGACGGCGCTCGGGGGTGGCGGGTGTTCCACGGGAATCGGCGCCGGGCGCAGGCGTTTCGGCTTCGGCCCGCAGGAGGGCTTCACGCCGGTCCCAGTCCGCGTTCGTCCACCGGTGCAAGCGCAGCTCCGGGTGATGCGTCGCCGCGTAGGCGTACACCCACGTATCCAGCGGCTCGTTGCGCGGCCCGCCTCGGCGCTTCTCGAAGCGGTTCTTGGCCGGGTTGTAGGTCTCGCTCACCAGCCCGCCGAAGTACGCCGGCTCCAGCTCGTCGCTGAAGCGCAGCAGCCGGTCCTCGGGCGCCTTGTCCGCGTCGCTGGAGAGCCTGCTGTAGAGCAGGTGCTTGATGCCCACCGTGCCGACGTGGTGGATCTTGATGCCGCGCTTGTCGTACTGGCCGCGCCAGTTCACGTCCACCAGCGTGCCCTTGCTCAGCACCGGGGCGTTGTTCGGCTTGGCGCCGAAGATCGGCAGGTGCCGGCGCACGCGGCGCTGGCGGGCGAAGGCCTTGACCGCTTCCGTGCGGTGGCCGGCGGCGTCCTGGGCGCTCGCCTCAACGCGCAGGAAGCCGCCGAGCTCGTGTTCGATCGGGCGGTTGAGCAGGTCGGTCAGCGCAGCCCACACGTCGTCCTCTGCCGGGTCGCCCGGAAGCTCCACGTAGTCGATCGGCCATGCGCGCAGGCCCCTGCCCCATCCGACCAGCTGCACCGGCAGGCGGTCGTCCTGCGTATCGATGCCGGCGGTCACGGCCAGCACCCACGCCGGCACCGGGCGCAGCGGCCGCGGCTCCACCCGGTCAGCAACCAGGTTGTGCTTGACCGCGCGCATGGCCGGGTCTTCCCAGGCCTCGGCAAGGCGGTCGTTGATGAAGGTCTTCAGCTTGGCCGGGTCGTTCTGCGCGTCCACCCACTCGCGCGCCAGCGCAATCCAGCGCGGGCCGCGGCCGATCTTGTAGTACAGGCCGTTGGCGGCGTAGCCGCGCACGTCGGCGCCGGGGTTGTGTGCCACCCAGCCGCCGGCGTCGATCAGCGCATCCTTCTGGCTTTCCTCGATCACCACGCCGCACTCCCGGCAGACGTACCAGGCGTGGCTGACGTCCGGCGTCCAGTGCAGCCCGCTCCACTCGAGCGGCTGGCGGTGGCCGCAGTCGGGGCAAGGCACGTGCCAGTGGCGCTGGTCGCTCTTGGCGAAGAGCGCGTCGATCCGGCACACACCGCGGATCTCGGGCGTGCCGACCTTCAGCCGCTTGTAGGTGGCCGGGAATGCGCTGTTACGGCCGTCCAGCATCTGGTCCGGGTCGTCACCGCTGCGGCAGGCGCTGGCGAAGCTGGAGAACTCGTCGACGATCAGGGTGCGGACGCTGGTGGACTTTAGGCGCGCCGGGTTGCCGGCGTGCTCCAGGTACAGCTGCCCGCCCTCGAATTCCTTGAAGGTGCGGCGGTTGGAGGCATCACGGCTGGCGGTGCTGGCCAGCGTACGGCGCACGGCGGGGGTCTCTTCCAGCAGCGGGTTGAGCTTCTGGTCGATCCACTTGTCCAGGGACACCTGGCCGGGCAGCGTGACCATGATCGGGCCGCCCACCTCGCTCATGGTGTAGCCGAGAACGTTGCACTCCAGCTCGCTCTTGCCGAACTGGATGGGGAAGCGGCAGACGACCTCGCGCACGGGGCTGCGGGCGCTGAAGCAGTCCATGGGCTCGACCAGCAGCGGGTTGCGGTCGTTGCGCCAGCGGCCGGGCTCGTTGCTCGCCTTCGACGACAGGATCCGGTTGGCGGCGGCCCAGTCGCTCACGCGCATCGGCTTGCGCGGCGCGACGGCGCGGCTGATGGCGGCGGCGATGCGCGGGGCGGCGGCGGCAGTCATGCGCCCTCCGCCCGGCCAATCTTGGCGAACACGCGCGACAGCTCTTCGAGCACGTGCTCGAAGGCTTCGGCCAGCACCACCCGCACCCGCCCCTCGTCGGCGAGGGAGGAGAGTTCCGGCGCCAGGGTGTTGGGTAGGTTCTCGAGCGCGCCGCGGAAGGTGGTGGCCGCCGAGCGCACGGTCTGCTCGACGTCGGCGGCCTCGAGCAGCTCGCCCATGCTCAGCCGGTAGTCGCGTTCGGCGGCCTTGGCGTCCGTCTCGGCCTTGTCGGCCAGCGCCTTGGCGCGGCGCCGCGCGTGGCTGTCGGTGACGACGTCGGTCGGGTAGCCCGGATCGGCGTCGGCGTCCGCCGGATCGTCGGTGCCGGCGGGCGGCGCGGCCTCGGCACGGGCCGCAGCGTGGCGGGCGGCCACGCCGATCTTCGCCGGGTCACGCAGGTCGGCCAGGAGCTGCAACGACTCCGGCACGCGCACCTGGCGCCCGTCTTCGGTCAGCACCAGGTGCCCCCTGCCCTTGAGCTCGGTGACGTAGCTGGGGCGCCAGCCCTGCAGCTCCGCGAACTTCCGGAAGCCCAGGGTCGCGGGCAGCTCGCGCGGCTCAGACATCGAAGCGGCCTCCTTCCACTTTCTTTTCGGGAATCGGGGTCAGGAAGTCGCGCGCGCGCACGCGACCGGTCCTGTGCGGGGAGCGCGCAGGCTGTGCGGGGACGTGTGCGGGCACGGATTCGCGCAAGTGCCTGATGCTCAACGCCTGTGCTGCCTGTGCGGCCTGTGCGGCGTGCGTCCCGCGTGCGCGCATGTGCTCGCGCGCCTGCCCGCACCTGCGCGCACGTACCCCCGTACGCGGGCGCGCGGAGTGCCCGCACAGGCCGCACAGACAAGCAATGACGCCATTTCTCCCCGCACAGGTCACCGCACTGGTGCGGGGACGTGCCCGCACAGGACACGCGGCCCTCATCGCGACGCCCTCTCGTCGCTGGCGCGCGCGCGTAGCGCAGCCACGTGCCGACCGAGCCATTCGGCCTCATCCTGGCCTTCCGGCGCTTCGTGCCCGAACATCAGGACGCTGTGTGGGCCGACCTTGGTCGGGACGGCGTAGTCCGGCCACGTCATGTAGCGCTTGCGCTCTGCGCGGTAGCCGCGGCGCTTCTCGAGGGCGTTGACGAACCGCTTCAGCGATGCCGGCTTCACGCCCACCAGCGAACACCAGTGGCGGTAGATGTCGAACCAGTCCTGGGTGAGGCCCGCCGGCACGACGCTCTTGCCGCCGACCTCGACCACGGTCCCGGGCACGTTGCGGCGGAAGACCGCGTCGACGAACTCGACCGGGCTGTCCTGCGCGAGGTCGATCAGCTCGCGCTTCGCGTCGGTAGTGGGCGGAGGCGTGCCCGGGTTGAAGT